>JBHHTZ010000037.1:0-14024 GCA_046753605.1 Anaerolineae bacterium | reverse complement strand
GTACCACCAACGGCGACGCGGACCGTGCTCCCAACGACGACACCGACCACGCTGCTAACTGCAACGCCCACGGCGATACCGACCACCCGGCCGACCGTGACGCCCACGCCCACGGTACCACCAACGGCGACGCGGACCGTGCTCCCAACGACGACACCGACCACGCTGCTAACTGCAACGCCCACGGCGATACCGACCACCCGGCCGACCGTGACGCCCACGCCCACGGTACCACCAACGGCGACGCGGACCGTGCTCCCAACGACGACACCGACCACGCTGCCAACTGCAACACCCACGGCGACGCCGACCATCCGGCCGACCGTGACACCTACCCCTACGATGCCGGCGACGGCAACGCGGACTGTGCTCCCAACGGCGACTCCCACTGCGCCGGCATCGGTCACAATCTCGAAGGTGCGCGTGACCGATGTGCATGACATAACCTTCACCGTCTCCTGGGTGACAGACCGGCCGACCAGTGACGAAGTCCGCTACGGAACTGACCCGGCGCAGTTGAACCAGATCGTGGGGGATGTGCGTGGCGCCGGCAGCAACAGCAACACCCATTACGTGACGGCTAGGGGTCTGACCCCCAACACCACATACTACTTCGACGTGATTTCGGGGGGGAGCGTAGACAATAAGGGTGGGAAGCACTACCAGGTCACCACAGGTCCCACACTTTCTCCCATAGCACCATCCACCGTCTTCGGGCAGGTGTTCCAGGCTGACGGGAAGACGCCGGCCAACGGCACAATCGTGTACCTGCAGGTGGTGGATCGCAGCGGTGCCGGCAGCCCGGGCACATCGGCTCCCCTGTCGGCTCTGGTACAAGCCGGGTATTGGGCCATAGACGTAAACGATGCTCGCACCATCAATCTGAACAGCCATTTTATCAGTCCCGAGCAGGGCGACCAGATAGCCCTGGAGGTTCAGGGAACTGCCGACGACGTGATGGCCTATGCCGAGGTACCGTTGGACAAGACAGTCACAGCAGCTGTGACCCCCCTCACGCTCAGGCCATGTGCCGGCCAGGCAGATGTGGCGTGTGATTGCACGGTAAATGTTGCGGACCTGCAGGCCACAGCAGGCCGCTGGCGAACACGGCTGCTCCACTACGACGTAGATCATGACGGGCGAATCACTGTGACGGACATCGCCAGGATTGCGAACGCGCTTGGCATGGTGTGTCCGAGACGAGGGAAATATGCGAACACTGGTCGTGGACGATTCGGTGCTGTTTCGAGAAGCCTTAGTCGATTTGCTGGCAGACAGGAGTGACTGTCAGGTCATTGGCATAGCTGCTGACGGGTGGGAAGCATGTCAAGTCGCTCGGGCTGCGCGGCCCGACCTGATCCTGATGGATGTCAACATGCCAGTGCGGGATGGCCTGGAAGCCACGCGACGAATCAAGGCCGAGATGCCCCACATCCGCATCCTGTTACTCACAGCATCGTCGGCCGAAGCGGTCAGGGAGCAGGCTCTGTTCGATGGTGCTGAGGACTGCGTGGACAAGGACGCATCCAGGATTCTGTTGGCTGTGAAGCGGCTGACCGGATAGCGAAACCACATTTAGCCTACCCCTAACATCACGCTAAAGTCTGCTTAACCACAGCCCCCTCCCCATGTGGTATACTCAGGGTGAGATTTTGGTCAACATCACACAAACATGAGATCTCATGGGTAGCCAAGCGTGAACAACGTCCACGCAGTGCAACCCCTGCCCTCCTTTGAGAGATCTCAAACACGACAGGGAGGTATCACCCATGTACAGCAAATTACCCAGGTTCTTTATCATGGTTGCTCTGGCAACGATGATCGGCGCTCTCTTCCCCATCGTCGCGTCAGCCGACGGCGGATGGGAAGCAGAGCGCCACGGAGATAGCAGGGAACAACCACATCACCAGAATGACGAGTCACGCAACGAGTATCGCCAGTCGTATCGCTCGTACGACGACACCTATAGTCAGTCCAGCCAGTCCTATCGGCAGTACAGTGACTCGCGCTACGAATACCAGCAGCCGTACCGCTCCTATGATAGCAGCTACAACCGGTATGGCCAGTCCTATCGGCAATACAGTGACTCGCGCTACGAATACCAGCAGCCATACCGCTCCTATGACAACTACAACTGGTATCAGCAGTCGTACCGCCGGTACGACAACTCGCGCTACGAATACCAGCAGCCGTACCGCTCCTATGATAACAGCTACAACCGGTATCAGCAGAGCAATGCCTGGTACGGATGGTCCCGTTAGCGCGGTTGAGATCTAGCAACAATTGCTGGTTGCTCGTGCAAGTGTTGACAGAAACGCGTACTCTGGCCGGCCCTGAATGGAATGGGCCAGAGTACGCGTTTCTCTTGTCGTAGGTAGCGGCCTTTGCATTACGGGCGCTTCACTGTATACTTATTCGTACCCATGGACACAACAACCACAATCCTTTTGATCGAAGACGACGAAATCATCGCCGAACCCCTGATTTTTGGCCTTCAGGGTGAAGGTTTTCAGGTACTCCATGCCACAGATGGCCGCAAGGGGCTGGAACTGGCTCACGCCGAGGAGCCGGCTCTCATCCTGCTGGATATCATGCTCCCCGGTATGGACGGGTTCGCCGTGTGCCGCATGCTCCGGCGCGAGTCGGCCGTGCCGATCATCATGCTCACAGCGCGCGGTCAGGAAATGGACCGAGTCATGGGCCTGGAAATCGGCGCTGACGACTACATCGTGAAGCCGTTCAGCTTCCGGGAGCTACTTGCCCGCGTGCGAGCAACGCTCCGCCGTCGCCAATTGGACCGCGGCGCCGAGTCCCCACCCAGCGATCGGATCGTCGTGGGCGAGATCGTGCTGGACCGCATGGCTCGTCAGGTGTGGCGCGCCGGCGAGCTGGTCGAGCTTCGACAGCGGGAGTTCGATCTGCTCACCGCGCTGATGGAGCACGCCGGCCAGGCCGTTGCGCGACACGAATTGTTGGACCTGGTGTGGGGCGAGGGCTGGATCGGTGATCCCCGTACACTGGATGTACATATCCGATGGTTGCGGGAGAAGGTGGAAGAGGACCCCTCAGCGCCGTGCTACATCCGGACCGTTCGCGGCTACGGTTATCGCTTCGAGGACCCAGATGCGCTACCGCCTGATTCCCAGTAGCCTGCAAAGCCGGCTGCTGTTGACCTACATGATCCTGGTACTGCTAGGGCTGGGCGGCCTGATCCTGTGGACAGGCCTGCGTCTTCAGACCGCAGTGGTCGAGCAGGCTGAACATGACCTGGAGCTGCAAACCCTGATCATTGCCAATGCCCTGCGCGAACCACTGGGGAAGCTGCGTGAGGGAGAAGGAGCCAGAGGGCGCTCCCTCGATGCACTGGTTCGTTCCTTCGCTTATAGCGTGGGTGCGCGAGTCACGGTGGTTGAGCCTTCGCTCCAGGTAATGCTCAGCTCGGATGATGTGGTGCCGATCCACTTCGAAAAGGATCATCCAGAGATCGTGGCCGCCGGGATAGGAGATGAGCAGCACGACATCCGTTGGGACGAGTGGCGAAATGAAGAACGGCTGTTTGTCGCGGCCCCGATCCAGGGAGAGGAAAGTCTGGAGGGCATCGTTCAACTCTCCGTGCCCATGGTTCCCCTCTACGCTGAGATACGGCGCACATGGTTAAGTCTGCTGGCGGCTGCCGGCGCAGTGCTCGCGGCTACAGCTCTGGTCAGTCTCGTCCTGGCCCGCCAGTTGGCCGGTCCTATCCGTAGCCTGACCGCCGTAACTGAAGCCGTGGCCAGTGGCCATCTGGACCAACAAGTCGTCCCAGCCGGCCCGGATGAGATCGAGCGGCTGGGGTGGGCCTTCAACCGCATGGCGGAGCAAGTGCGGGAGATGCTTGCCCGCCAGCAAGCGTTCGTGGCCAACGCGGCCCACGAACTCCGTTCTCCGCTTGCCGGCCTCCAGTTGCGCATCGAGATGCTCCAGCGCCACGGGCAGGCGAAACCGGAGTTGGCCGAGCACTACCTGCGCCAGATGGAACATGAAATCGAACACCTGCGGCGGCTGGTAGACCATTTGTTGCTCCTCTCGCGGCTGGACCAGGGCCAGGAGCTACCCAGACCCCCCCTGGATCTGGCGCCTCTCCTGTATGAACTGGCGGATGAGATGGGGCCACTGGTCCAGGTAGCCGGCCTGCACCTGCACGTGGACATTCCGCCACACCTGCCGGCGGTCGCCGCGAACGTTGATCCGATGCGCATGGTCATGCGCAATTTGCTGGACAACGCCATCAAGTATACGCCGGCCGGCGGTCGGATCGTGTTGCGGGCGACGGCCGAGGGTCTTCAGCCGGGCGACCAACTCATGTGGCATCATGAGCACGCCGACGGAGTTCAGATGCCACGTTCGCCCTTGGTCGTTAGTCGTTCGCTGCACGACACAGAGAAGCCGGCCGTCCTCATCCAAGTGGCCGACACCGGACCGGGCATTGCCGCCGAGCACCTGCCCCACATCTTCGATCGATTCTACCGGGTGAGTACGACGCGGTCACACAGTCAAGGTGGGGCCGGCTTGGGGCTGTCGCTGGTGCGCTCCATAGTCGAAGCCCACGGCGGTCAGGTGGAGATTCACAGCGTGCCCGGCCAGGGTAGCACTTTTACCGTCCGGCTACCGATGACTGGCAACGGCGCCGACGACCAAGCCGCGGTCAATCCTGTCCAGGCCCCGTAGTAACAACTTCAGTCGTTTGTCGCGCTAGGAAACCGCTGATGAAGTTTGAAGAATTGATCGGGGAGCCAACACCCCAATGTCATTCCGAACGGAGCGGTAGCGGAGTGAGGAATCCCTGCTACCTTGCAGGAAAGTATGGGACTCGTTGGTAAGTGAATCACCACCCTCGAAGAGAGAATTGGCTACTTCCCCAGCGAAATCCGTCTTCTTGCGTACGGTCTCAGGGATTCCTCACCTTCGGTTCGGAATGACATATATGTGTGAGCTGAGCTGCAATTGGTTATTGAGATACCCCGACTTTTTCCTCAAGTTTCATAAGCGGTTACTACGGAAGCGCTCTCGCTAACCAGCGCGAAAGCGGTAGCCAAAGCCGCGCTCGTTGAGGATGTACGTCGGGTTCGCGGGATCGGGTTCAATCTTCTGGCGGAGGTGCCAGACATAACGCCGAATGTACCCCGTGGCATCCACGTAGTCGGGTCCCCACACGGCTGTAACCAGATCTTCGGGAGAAATTACCTCGCCGGCCCGACCCATCAACACACTCAGCAACAGAAACTCAGTGGGAGTTAGCTCAATGGTCTCGTTATCCCGAATGGCAACCCGTGTCTTGCGATCCAGCACCAGGCCCCCCACCTGGAGGCGTAGTTGCCGGTCCTCCTCATCCACACGGCCGGCTCGCTGAAGAACCGCCCGAATCCGCGCTGTCAGCTCGGCAAAGCTAAACGGCTTGGTAACATAGTCATCGACGCCCAGCCGAAAAGCCTTCAGCTTGTCCGGTTCCTCGCCCTTGACAGTGAGCATGATGATGGGCACATCCGTCATCTCCCGGATGCGCCGGCAGGTCTCCCACCCATCCATGCGCGGCATCATCACATCCAGCACAACGATATCCGGCCGCTGCTCGTACAGTTGCTGCAGGCCCTGGATGCCGTTCTCTGCTGTGACTACCTCATAGCCCGCTTTGTCCAGATAGCGACCCAGCAGCTCAAGAATCGAGACATCATCGTCAATCAAAAGAACCTTCCGCGGCATTGGCCATCTCCATTGCAACAGGTACGGTAAAGGTGAAGGTGCTTCCCTTACCAGGTTCACTCTGCACACCGATCTGTCCGCCGTGAGCCTCCACGACTTTGCGGGCAAAGTAGAGTCCCAGTCCATGGCCGTACACTTCTTTGCTCTCGCGTCCGTCTGCGCGGTAGAACTTCTCGAAAACGTGCTCCTGTAGCTCTTGCGGAATACCTAGCCCCTGATCGGTAACCGAAACAGCTACCGTGACCGGGTCCTCCAGCCAGGCACGGACCTGGATCAGGCCGCCGTTGGGTGAATACTTGACCGCATTGTCCAACAAGTTGTGGACCACCTCGGCCAGGTACTCCTCATCTGCCAGCACGAAAGGGAGGTCGGCGGATGTCTCCAGCCACAGATCACAGCGGGGCGCTTTCGACTGGCAATCGCGCACCCACTGGCGCAACAACGGAGGGAGGGCCACAGGGCCGGCCCGCATGCGGAGGTGGCCGGCCTCGAGGGTAGAGACGTCCAGGATCTTGCGGACCAAATCCGTGAGTCGGCTGCTTTCACGCCGCATGACCTGGATCGTATCGCGCTGGCTGGCCGGCAGTTCGTCCATGACCTCGACCATCATCTCCAGACCGCCGTTTAGGCTCGTCAGGGGAGCCAGGAGCTCGTGAGACACCAGTGTGACAAACTCATCCTTCATGCGATCCAGGGTTTGCAATTCCTCGTTCGTACGCGCCAGCTCCCGGTTGGCTTCTTCCAGCCGCCGCGTGCGCTCCCGCACTTTGACCTCCAGATCAGCGTTGAGCCGGCGCACAGCCGCTTCAGCCCGCTGCCGTTCGCCCACCTGCCCGCTGATCCAGCTCAGCACAAGAGCAACGGCTGCCGGCCCCATGACACCGAAGAACCCCACCTCGCCGAAGAAGTTAGGGTTCAACTCCCGAAACTGGGTAGCCACGAGGTGCTCCATGGTTTCGTACGCGAGGACGATCACGAAGAGCAGTACAGGTAACCCAAACTGGATCCATCGGATGCGCCTATGCAGCACGCGAGAATCGTCCGACGTTAGTTGCTGTTTCGGTTGCAGGGTGAATGCCATACTGACACTCCTATCGCAGGTGACATCCAATACGCAGGGCAACGACGCGCAACCCTGTTCACCATTACTATTATATCCCCTCACGCCGCCAACAACAAAGCGGATTTCGCGCTGGACTGCCGCCGCAGGCCAATCTTGACACTATTTTGACATTCGTGTAACATTGCTAAGACCCACGTAAGCTATAGTTCATTGTCTCAAATACACGGCGTTTCTCCATCCACCAACCGGAGTATCGATCGTGCCTCAGAAGTTTTCTGCCGGAATCCTCTGTTCGGCAAGGTCTCTTGACCGCCGCCGGAGGGGACTCGGTCGGAGACCTTCGCCCAACGGCGGATGCAGAGGGATCTCGGTCGGAGGCCTTCACCCAACAGGGGATGTTGTATTGTCGAGCAGCAGATTCGGTGGTCAGCACAGGAGCACAGCATGACGAAACAACTCAAACACATCGGCCTTAACAATAAGTGGGCAGTGATCGGGCTTCTGGTCGGACTGCTTCTACTGAGCGGTCTCTACTTCCTGGTTGGTCAGACAGCTCAAGCCCAGCCTCCGCAGCCATTGTTCTTCAGCCATCAGAAGCACGTGGAGGCCGGCACGCAATGCGTTTTCTGCCACCCAGGCGTGATGAACGGCCCCGTGGCCGGCCTGCCTTCCATGGCAAAGTGTATGGGCTGTCACCAGAGCGTGAAGCCCAAAGACGAGGCTGATCAACCCGACATAGACGCACTGATTCGGCAGTGGGAAGACGGCCAGCCCCTGAGCTGGGTCAAGGTCAACGACCAGCCGGATTACGTCTACTTCAGTCACCGCCCCCACGTGCTCAACGCCGTGAGCTGTGAGACTTGCCACGGTGACGTAAGCAAGATGGACATTGTTGAGCCCGTACACAACATCAACATGGGCTTCTGCCTGGATTGCCACCGCCAACAAGCACCGGAGAAGGTGGAACGCCTGATAGATTGCAAGACGTGCCATAAGTGAGGACCCTATGCCCAAAACAATCACGCGACGGCAGTTCTTGAAAACCAGCGCCGTGGCCGGAGCCGCCACTGTCATCAGCGGCTGCTCGGCCAGCTTGCAACAGAGAGAGCATCTGGAGACGTACGTCCTCCCGCCAGAGGAAGGGCTACCCGGCCAGGACCTATGGTACGCCAGCACCTGCCGGCAGTGCCCGGCCGGCTGCGGCATCATCGTGCGGATCAGCGAGGGTCGGGCGCGGAAAATCGAAGGGAACCCCCTGCACCCCCTCAACGAAGGCCGACTGTGCGCCCGCGGGCAGGCCGGGCTACAGGTGCTCTACAACCCCGATCGGGTCCAGAGCGCCCTGCGGCAGACCGGCGGGCGTGGGTCCCAGCAGTTCGAGCCTGTATATTGGGACGACGCGATCCAATTGCTGGCAGGCCGGTTACAGAGCGTGTCGGATCCTTCAGGCATTGCCTTCCTGGGTAGCCTGATGTCCGACCATCTGTACACCATTGTCAGCCAGTTTCTGGCAGCCCTGGGCGCGCCGGCCCCCTTGCTCTACGACCTGCACAGCGAGATGGAGGGCCGCCAGGCCCTCACGCAGGCCAGTGATCAACTCTTCGGCGTTCCGGTGCTACCTCTCTTCGACATTGCCACAACTGACGTCGTCTTTTCCTTCGGCGCCAACTTCCTGGAGACCTGGCTCTCGCCGGTCAGCTACAACGCAGCTTATGGTCGCCTGCGCCAGGGACAGGTTGGCAAACGCGGCTACATCGTGCAATTTGAGCCCCGCTTTTCCAGCACAGCCGGCAGTGCCGACAGATGGGTGCCTATTCGACCTGGCACAGAGGGGCTGGTGGCGTTGGCTCTGGGCAAGATCATCGTGGAGCAGGGATTGGGCCACGAAATGAGCCACCGCGAGCACGCGATTCTGTACGAGAACGTGAACGTGGGCGAACTTGCAGAGGTGACCGAGGTGCCAGCCGAGGAATTGGAGCGGTTGGCTCGCGTCTTTGCCAACGCCGACCACCAGGTTGCCATCCCCGGTGGAACACTGGCTGGCCGAGCCGACGGGGGCAGAGCGATTGCCGCCGTCCATGCGCTGAACGTCACAATGTTTCGCCTAGGTGAACACGGCGGTGCGTTCCTCAGCACGATGCCGGTAGTGAGCGGCTTTACGCCGCCTCCCCTGTCCACCTTCGCTGACGTTCAGCAGTTGATCGCGCGCATGCGGGCCGGCGATGTACAGGTTCTCTTCGTCCACAGCACCAATCCGGTGTTTGAGCTGCCGGCGGCCGCCGGCTTCGCAGATGCCCTGGCAGAAGTGCCATTCGTCGTCTCCTTTAGCTCATTCGTGGACGAGACCGCCTCCCAGGCAGACCTTACCCTGCCCGATCACACCTATCTGGAAAGTTGGGGCTACCAGGTCGTATCCCCTGGGGCAGACAGGCCGGTGGTGAGCAGCCAGCAGCCTGTCGTGCGCCCCCTATACGACACGCGCGCCACTGCTGACGTCATTTTGGCCCTGGCCGACACGCTGGGCGGCGAGATAGCCAAGGCGCTTCCCTGGCGGAACGAGGTGGCGTTCCTCAAAGAGGCTGTCACCGCGCTCCGCGATGCGGGCACTTCGGACGCGACGTTCTGGGCTAACTGGCGGCAACAAGGCGGTTGGTGGCCACATGGCCAGGAGCGGCAAACTCCTGAACCCGGGGCGGTCCTTGAGGCTCCATTGGCCATCCCCGAGTCGCGATTCCAGGGCGGTGCGGCAGACTACCCGTACTACCTGCACGTTTACCCATCCATCGCTCTTTCAGATGGGAGAGGGGCCAACCAATCCTGGCTTCAGGAGACGCCAGACCCCATGACGACGGTTGCATGGAACACGTGGGTCGAAATCAACCCGGAGACGGCCGCCCGAGTTGGCGTGAAGAACGACGATATCGTGAAGGTTTCGTCGCCGGCCGGCGAGATTGAAGCTGTTGTCTACATCTACCCCGGCATCCGCCCGGATGTGATCGCCATGCCTGTCGGCCAGGGACATAGTGAGTACGGGCGGTATGCACAGGAACGAGGCAGCAACCCGGTGGACCTGCTGGTTCCCACTGCCGACGAGCAGACCGGGGCGCTAGCCTGGAGCGCTTCGCGAGTGCAGATCACGCCTACTGGCCGGCGCCGGCCTCTCGCTCGCCTGGAAAGCGTCGTTGGCGTGGAAGAGGCGCGGACAAGCGGAGCGCCAGGGTAAAGCTAAGAGCGTAGTAACGACTTCAGTCGTTCTGAGACCGTAGTAACGACTTCAGTCGTTTGGTCGGGATGAACGACTGAAGTCGTTACTACGGCCACGGAACTTGCACAGGGAGCAATGATGACCGAAGCTACAGGTGAACACGATTGGGCCATGGTAATTGACCTGGACCGCTGTACCGGGTGCCAGGCGTGCGTGGTGGCCTGCCATGCCGAAAACAACGTACCGTCGGTGGGCGAGGAAGAGGTCACACTGGGGCGATTCATGCACTGGATTCGCATCGAACGCTACTGGGAAGGCGAGTACCCCGATGTGCGCGCCCGCTTCCTGCCGGTTCTGTGCCAGCAGTGCGAGCGCGCCCCCTGCGAACCGGTGTGCCCCGTTTTCGCCACCTATCACAGCGAACAGGAGCACCTGAACATCCAGGTCTACAACCGCTGCATCGGGACGCGCTACTGTGCCAACAACTGTCCGTACATCGCGCGGGTATTCAACTGGTTCAACCCGTACGTGCCAGAGCCGTTGAACGAGCAACTCAACCCGGATGTCTCTCTACGTGCACGCGGCATCATGGAGAAGTGTACTTTCTGTGTGCAGCGCATCCGGCGCGTGGAAGAGAATGCCGCCTCCGAGGGCCGGCCCATCCGCGATGGGGAAGTGCAGCCAGCCTGCGCCCAGACCTGCCCCACCCAGGCCATCGTATTTGGCGACTTGAAAGACCCGGAGAGCCGGGTGGCTGAACTGGCACGCAATCGCCGCGGCTTCCGGTTGTTGGAAGAACTGGGCACTGATCCCGCTGTGATCTACCTGAAGGGAGGCGAAACGTATGTCGGTTGAGACCGCGACCCGGCCGCCCCTGGTCTGGCCGGAGGAGGAAGATCCGCGCGAACGGCTGCTGTTGGATCCCCGGCCAACGGAGGAGCAGCACCACATCATGCTCCACGCCATGATGACCACGGGCTGGAGATTCTGGGCAGTAGCCGGCGTGTTTGGCGCGTTGGCGCTGATCGGGCTTGTCGGAGCGTGGGGATACCAGATCCGGTGGGGCATGGGCGTGGCCGGCATCCGGCGACCGGTGTTCTGGGGCGTGTACATCGCCAACTTCGTGTTCTGGATCGGTATCAGCCACTCTGGGACCTTTATCTCGGCCATCCTGCGCATCTTCAAGGCCGAGTTCCGCCGGCCCATCACCCGGGCCTCGGAACTAATGACCTCTTTCTCCCTGATTGTGGCTGGCATGTACCCACTCATCCACCTGGGCCGCACCTGGCGCTTCTACTGGATGCTGCCCTATCCCAACCAACGGCAGCTCTGGCCCAACTTCCACTCGCCACTGATGTGGGACATGATAGCCATCTTCACCTACCTCACCGGCAGCACACTGTACCTTTTCCTGCCGCTGATCCCTGACCTGGCCATGGCCCGCGACCACACCACAGGCTGGCGACAGAAGCTATATCGCATTTTTGCGCTGGGTTGGCGTGGCACCGAGGCCGAGTGGCACCACTTGAAGCTCGCCATCAATATCTTCGCCTTCGCCATCGTACCGGTCATGTTCTCGGTCCACACGATTGTGTCGTGGGACTTCGGTATGACCATGAAGGTCGGGTGGCACAGCACTATCTTCGGTCCCTACTTTGTCACCGGCGCTATCTTCTCCGGTGTGTCAGCGGTGATCACCGTGCTGCTACTGGTACGCAAGTCAATGAAGCTCGATTACTTCCTGCGCGCGGAGCACTTCGACGCCCTGGGCAAGCTCATCTTGGTCTTCTCTTTTGCATGGACGTACTTCTTCTTCGCCGACTACCTGACAGAGTGGTATGGCGGCGAGCACGTGGGACAACAGTTGCTCCATCTGACAGCCAGGGGGCCCGTTGCGCCGCTGTGGTACCTCATGCTCATTTGCAACATTGTCATCCCCTGGCTCACTTTGTGGAACAAGCGGGTGCGCAGATCGCCAGTGGCACTGTTCCTGGTAACATTGGGCGTCAACGTGGGGATGTACCTGGAGCGCTACATCATTGTCACCGGCTTCCTGACGCGCAATCGGATGCCTTTTGACTGGGGGGTTTACAACCCCTCGCCAGTGGAGTTGCTCATCTCTCTCGGCTCACTGTCTACTTTCATATTCCTATATATTGTCGCTTCCCGCGTGATCCCGCTTATCCCTGTGTGGGAGGTGCGGGAAGGGCAAATCGCGCACACCCTGCGGCGTATCGGGCGAGCCTGGATACCCACAATCGCCGAGTTCGAGTAAATGAGGAGTAAGCTATGAGTGAGTCAGTCGTCTTGATGGGGCTGTTTCGCGACCCCGATCCCACTGCGGATACGCTGGACCAACTGCGGGATCAAGGTATCGGCGAGAATGACATGGTTGTCGTGTCGGGCGTGCCCTATCCGGCCCATGTGTTGGGCCGGCCCATGGTGTGGGAACGGCTGCCCTGGATCAGCCTGTCGGGGGCTTTCGTGGGCTTCCTGATCGGCATCTTTCTGAACGCCGGCACGCCGCTGCTCTACACGATCCGGGTGGGCGGACAGCCTATCATCCCGATTCCGCCGACGGCAGTGATCACCTACGAGTTCACCATGTTGGGGCTCATCGTCAGCACCTTCCTGGGCGTGTTGTGGCAGAGTGTCTTCCCATCCTACGGCCCGAAATACCACCATCGTCTGATCACCCATGGGCGCATCGGCGTCCTCTTCCGCTGTCCTGCGCAAAAGGAAGAGGCCGCTCGAGCCATCTTGAAGGCTCAAGGCGCCGAACAAGTCTACAGACCAGACCGGAGACCGCTGTAATGCAAAGAATACCCCTCGGCAGACGAATCATCATCACCCTGTTGATCCTGGCTACACCCTTCGTCGTGGGGCTGCTCGCGACCTACGAAAAGGTCAGGGTGGACTTTCCCAGCTTCATGGAGGACCAGCCCTCGATCAAAGCTCAAGAGGGTCCTCGACGCACGCCACCGGACGAGGCGCTTCCTTTCTACGGCGCCATCGCAGTAGGGGACCAGGTGCCGCTCAATCCCGTGTCGGCGGACCCCGTGTCGCTGCAGCGCGGGGAGGTGCTCTACAGCATCCACTGCGAGCAATGCCACGGCGAAGCCGGCAAGGGCGACGGCCCCATCGTCGAGTTCTGGGGGGAAGACACGAACCAACCGGCCGATCTGACCGATGTGCGTTTCAACACCCAGCCTGATGGCGCGCTCTATCTGACAATCTCCCAGGGCTTTGGCGTCATGCCGGCCCTGGCCGAGAACCTGACACCGCGCCAGCGCTGGGACGTGATCAACTATGTGCGCACCCTGCAAAGCAGGAGCGCTGCCCAAGCTCTAGGAGGGGGACAATGACAGGACGTCCGACGTGGTTGCTAATCATACTCTCCATGTTCCTGGTCGCACTCACGAGCTGCGCTAACCCCCAACCGTTACCCGTAGCTCCCACAACCATCCCTACGCTCATCCCGGCCACACTGCCGCCCGAGCCCACCGCTACTCTGCGGCCGGCCGCCCTCGGCGTGGTCTTCCCGTCACGCCAGCCATCGGCGCGGGCAGCCAATGCACTCTATCAACAGAACTGCGCTAACTGCCACGGGGTTGACGGCCAGGGCCTGGTGCCCAACGCCCGCAACTTCTCCGACGCCGACTACATGCGGGGACAGTCTCCTCTGCGGTTCTACCAGATTATCAGCGATGGCCGAGGCGAAATGCCGGCCTGGCAGGACAAGCTGTCAGTGGATGAACGTTGGGACCTGGCGTTCGCCATCTGGAGTTTCGCAACGCCGTCCGAGGTCCTGGATCAGGGCAAAGCCATCTTCCAGCGAGACTGTGTTACCTGCCATGGAGCGGACGGCAAGGGCGTGGTGCCTGGCACGCCAGACTTCACGAATGTCGAATGGATGGCGGGCGAGGCTCCCAGCGACTTCTTCCAGGTTGTCACGGAGGGCAGGGGCACCATGCCCGCCTGGCAGGGCCGGCTGAGCCCGGATGAGCGCTGGGCAGC
>JBHHTZ010000036.1:0-14047 GCA_046753605.1 Anaerolineae bacterium | reverse complement strand
ACTGATTACTGTTTACTGACCAGGTGAGACCGTGCAGTTGATCGATACCCACGCGCATCTCCACGCGGAGCAATTCGACGGGGACCGCGAAGCGGTGATCCGGCGAATGCGCGAGGTCGGCATCGCCGGCGCTGTTACCATCGGGACAGATGTACCGGCCAGCCGGGCCGCCATCGACCTGGCAGACCAGCACGCTGACATCTGGGCAACGGTGGGCGTCGACCCGCACGAAGCGGCGAGTTTCGGCGACAGCACGCTGAACGAACTGCGAGAACTGGCCGGCTCACCCCAGGTGGTGGCCATCGGCGAAATCGGCCTGGACTACTACTGGGACAAAGCACCGCGTCGGGTGCAGGCCGGCGTGTTTGAGCGCCAATTGGATCTCGCTCGGGCGCTCCAGTTGCCGGTTGTCATTCACAATCGAGAGGCGCACGCGGACACGCTGGCGATGCTGCGCGAGTGGGCCGGCGACCATCCCTGGCGCGGTGAGCGGCCGCTGGGCGTGCTACACTGCTTCTCCGGCAATGTGAACATGGCCCTGGAGGTCATCGACCTCGGCTTCATGATTTCGCTGGGCGGCCCGGTCACGTTCAAGAACGCGAAAAAGCCGGTAGCAGTGGCTGAAGCTGTGCCGCTGGAATGGCTGGTCGTTGAGACCGATGCGCCGTACCTCGCGCCGCATCCGCATCGCGGGCAGCGCAACGAGCCGGCCTACCTGCCGCTCACGGCGCAGCGCATCGCAGACATCAAGGGGATGCCGGTCGAAACAGTGGCAGAAGCAACGCTGGCCAATAGCAAGGCGTTGTTTGTAGTAGTATGACAACGACCTTGGTATCAGTCGGTCTCGGCGGGCAATGAATGATACTGTTGGCCATTCTATGTCAAGTCCGGCGTGGCGTCTCGGCATACGAGCATATGTCATTCCGAACCGAAGGTGAGGAATCCCTGGAACCGTGCAAGAAAAGGCGAAGTCCGCTGGCGAATGCGTCAACAGATGGACGAAAGATAAGGGGCCGTTTTTCCAGTGCAGCCCACTTATCCGTGTGAGGTCTCAGGGATTCCTCACTCCGCTGGCGCTCCGTTCGGAATGACATTGGAGCGCAAAGGCCGGGGGGCGATGCCGGACTTGACATAGAATGGCCAACAGTATCATGAATTGCCCGCCTGCTACTGCGAAACCCGTTGAAACGGGTTGCCATCGGTGGATCCAACGCGCAGAGAGTGCGTTTTCAACGCACTTCGCAGTATCAGTCGGCGAATTCATTCGTCGACTCGGCAGCAGGCTGAGTAGTAACTGCCAGGCAGAAGGTTGGCGGCAGATTCAGACCCGGTTTGGACGCGATTCTGACCTTTTTGTGGTAAAATGTGTTGGATGTGAAAGGGAAAACATTGACGCTCACTGAAATCCTCGGGCCGATCGGCGACGAGATGAAGGTCATCGAAGCGACCCTTCTCGACACGGCACAGGTTGAGTATGCGCCGCTGGCTGAGGTGGTTGAGTATATCGTCTCCAGTGGCGGGAAACGGATCCGCCCCGCCCTGGTCTTGCTGGCCACGCAGTTCCATCCCGTTGACTTGACCAAGGCCGTAGCATTGGCGGCTGCAGTTGAAACGCTGCACACAGCGACGCTCATCCACGACGATGTAGTAGACCACTCATCGCTGCGCCGTGGCCGGCCAACGATCAACGCCTTCTGGGCCAATGGCGCCACCATCCTGGCCGGCGATTACATCTTCGCGCGAGCGGCCGGTTTCGCCGCCGCAACCGGCAGCGTGAAGGTGATGGATTTATTCGCCGAGGCGCTGAAGACGATTGTTGACGGGGAATTGCGCCAGCTCTTCCGCCGGCGCGATGGGCTACCACCGCGAGAAGATTACTACCATCGAATCTACAGCAAGACCGCCTCACTCTTCACCCTGGCCACGCAGGCCTCGGGCGCGTTGATGGGAGCTTCTGAGGCCGAGACTCAGGCGCTGCACGACTACGGCTACCATATTGGCATGGCTTTCCAGATTGTTGATGATGTGCTGGACTTCGTTGGCGAGGAGCGCAAACTCGGCAAACCTATCGGCAGTGACCTTCGCCAGGGCACCGTGACATTGCCGGTCTATTGTTTTGCGGAGGCTCACCCAGAACACCCGGCCCTGGTGTCTTACTGGAAAGACGGCGATGGTCGGGATGCGGCTGTTGAAGAACTGGTGGATGCGATTCGGGATTCGTCGGCCATCGACGACGCTATGGCGGAGGCCGGCGAGTTTGCGGCAAAAGCGGCACAAGCCCTGCACGCCATGCCCGACATCCCCGCGCGGGCCTCTCTGCGTGATCTGGCCACCTATGTGGTAAAGCGCCACAAGTAACCCAGGCTCTGTCCGATGATCGATCTGGCGATCATCATTGTCAGTTGGAACGTCCGTCCTCTCCTCCATCGCTGCCTCACGTCCATCTTCGCCACCGCCACCCAGGGCATAGATCTTCGCGTCATCGTTGTTGACAACGCATCGACAGATGGCAGCGCCGGCATGGTCCGCGACACGTTTCCCCAGGTGCAAGTCGTCGCCAATGACGAGAATGCTGGTTTCACGTGCGGCAACAATCAGGCACTCAGAGCACTCGGGTTCCAGAGCCAGAGATTGGAGATTAGAGACCTGTCCCGGTCCAGGGATTGGAGATCAGGGACTTGCCCTGAGATTGATCGAAGGATGGGAGATTCGGGATCGGATGATATACTCGCTTCGTCACTTCCGCGGTATGTTCTATTGCTGAACCCTGACACCGAAGTTGTTGGGAATGCCCTGGCAACGATGATCGCGTTTATGGACTCGCAGCCGGATGTCGGTGTGGTTGGTCCGCAACTGTTGTATCCAGATGGGACGATTCAGTCTTCGCGCCGGCGTTTTCCCACGCTGGCAACCGCATTTCTGGAAAGCACGGTGGTCCAGCAGTGGTGGCCCGACAACCCCGTGGCCCGTCGCTACTACGTTCTGGACCAGCCAGATGATGCGATCCAGGATGTCGATTGGGTGGTGGGCGCCTGTCTGATGGCGCGGCGTGAGGCAGTGGAGCAGGCCGGCCTGCTGGATGAGGGCTTCTTCATGTATTCCGAAGAGCTGGACTGGTGCCGGCGCATCAAAGACCGGGGCTGGCGTGTGGTCTACCTGCCGGCGGCCCAGGTGATTCACCACGAGGGGAAATCCAGCGAGCAGGTCGTGCCGGCGCGCCACATCCATTTCCAGCGCAGCAAGGTGCGCTACTTCCGCAAGCATCATGGCCGGCCGGCGGCCTCACTCCTGCGAACCTTCCTGCTGGCAACGTATGCCTACCAGCTCGCTGTGGAGGGGGGTAAGTGGATTCTTGGCCACAAACGACCGCTCCGCCGCGAACGCGTCGCCGCGTACTGGCGGGTGCTGCGATCGGGATTATGAGCTGTGAAAATCTGCTTCATCAGCGGTGAGTACCCGCCGATGCAAGGCGGCATGGGTGACTACACGCGGGAGCTGGTCCGTGCGCTTGCGGAACTCGGTGTCGAAGCGCATGTTTTGACCTCGGTCAAGGCCGGCCCATCGGCTGCAGCCACCGTGCATCCCATCATCGAGACCTGGGGCTGGCGCTCGCTCAGAACCATCGATGCGTTTCTGAACGACCTCCAGCCGGCCCTCGTCCACATCCAGTACCAGACCGCCGCCTACGCCATGCATCCGGCCATCAACTTCCTGCCGCTGTGGCTGCGCTGGCGCCAGCCTGAAATCCGAACCGCCATCACCTACCACGACCTGCGTGTTCCGTATCTCTTTCCAAAGGCCGGCCGTGTCCGCTGGTGGATCACGATCGCGCCTGCCCGCTGGTCCCACGCCGTCATCGTCACCAACGCTGAAGACCGACAGAGATTGCAGATTGCAGATCGCAGATCGCAAATCGCAGATCGGCCCAAATCTGCAATCTGCAATCTGCAATCTGCAATCCTAGTTCCCATCGGCTCCAACATCCACCCCACCCCGCCGGCCAATTTCGACCCCGACGCCTGGCGCACCCAGATTGGGGTCGGGGGCGGGGGAGTGATGTTGGTTTACTTCGGCTTCCTGAATGCCAGCAAGGGCGGCGAGACGCTGATCAACGGACTGGACCGGCTGGTTCGGCGGGGGTACGATTGCCGGCTGGTCATGCTCGGTGGGCAGGTGGGCGCCAGCGATCCAACGAACCGGGCCTATCTGACGCAGGTAAAAGCGCTCATTTCCAAGCTGGGGCTTGTGGATCGGGTCATGTGGACAGGCTTCATCCCTGATAGTGAGGTCTCCGCTTACCTGCTGGCAGCCGACATGGCTGTATTGCCCTACCGCGACGGGGCTTCGTTTCGACGCGGTAGCTTGATGGCGGCGTTGGCGCATGGCGTGCCGGTGGTGACAACGCGGCCGCAAGGGACTTCACCGGCCGGCGATGAACCTCGCCTGGCGGACGGCATCAACGCCCGGCTGGTGCCGCCCGACGATCCCGATGCCCTGGCCCGGGCGGTAGGCGACCTGATCGATGATCCGGAGCAGCGCCGGCAGCTTGGCGGGGGAGCCGGCCAATTGGCCCAGGCATTTACCTGGGACAAGATCGCCGCGCAACACAAGGCCATCTATGCCCAACTCCTGGATGATTCCTAAACTCCGTACTGCAAAGTCAAGGGAACCGTCGGCGCTGGACCAGGCAGTATCTCAATCCCATGCTCTCTAGCTCTCGCACACGGTCGCTCGTCGTGGGGGCGTTCATCGTGCTGGCAACGATCTACAGCGTGGTGACGCCTCTTTTCGAGGCCCCCGATGAGGTGTGGCACTTCCAGTTCGTCACGCACGTGGCGCAAACGGGCGCGCTGCCGATCCAGGAGCCTGAGAATCCTGGCCCGTGGCGGCAGGAAGGGTCCCAGCCGCCGCTGTACTACTTGCTGGCCGCACCACTCGTTGCGCCCATCGACACCAGCGACGTAGACATCATCACCCAGCGCAATCCCCACGCCGCCGTTGGGCAGGCCGGCGCCGATGGGAACGTCAATTTTGTCGTACACACCGCGCGGGAGCGATTCCCCTGGCGGGGCGCCGCGCTCGCGGCCCACCTGGCCCGCCTCATTTCCGTGCTGCTCGGTGCGGCGACGGTTGCGCTGACGTACCTGCTGACCCTGGAGGTGTTCAGTGCAGGCAGACCTCCGAGGTTTTCGGCCGTTCAGTCGAGTATCGAGCTTCAGGATGTCGCTGAAGTCCGGGCAGAGCAGCACTTTCAATCTAAACCTCGGAGGTCTCCAGGCGAGGACGCGCGCGTGTTGGCGCTGGGGGCTGCGCTGCTCGTGGCGCTCAATCCGCAGTTCCTGTTCATCAGCGGCGCCATCAACAACGACAATCTGGTGGTCATGTTTGCGACCCTCACGCTTGTCCTACTGCTCCGGTTGATCAACCGGGGTGTGTCCCATCGCCGGCTGGTCGGGCTGGGCATCGTTCTCGGGCTGGCGGCGCTGAGCAAGTTGAGCGGGCTGGGCCTGTGGGGGCTGGCCGGCCTGGTCCTGCTGGTGCTGGCCTGGCAGCGCCGCGACCCGGTGGCCCTGGTGCGGTGGACGGTGACGGTTTTTGGAGTGGCTGGCTTGGTGGCCGGCTGGTGGTACGCCCGCAATTGGCTGCTGTACGGCGATCCAACGGGCCTGAACGTGATGCTCCAAATCTTCGGCCATCGGTCCGAACTGGTGAGCCCGCTGCAACTGGCCCGTGAGTTTCAGGGCCTCCGCTGGTCATTTTGGGCCGTCTTCGGGTGGTTTAACCTGCTGCCGCCCGGTTGGGTGCTGCGGTTTTTCGACGCGCTGTCCCTGCTGGGAACAGCCGGCTTTGTCATCTTCGTGGTGCGGCAGATTGGGGCGCGCGATCGGGCGGTGCTGGGCCGGCTAGTGGCCCTGGCAACCTGGCTTGGCATCACCGTGGTCGGGCTGGGGCGCTGGACCATGATGACCTCGGCAACTCAGGGACGCCTGCTGTTTCCGGCCATCTCGGTCATCGGTGTGGTGCTGATCACCGGCCTCGTCACGTTAATCCCAGGCCGACACCACCTGCGCACGTTGGCCGCACTTGGAGTGCTGATGGGGGGCATTGCGCTGTGGGCCGCGCTCGGTGTGATCGGGCCGGCCTACGCACTGCCACCGGCTCTGTCCGAGGAGCAGATCGATGCCATTCCCCACCCGCTGGACGGGACGGTGTTTGCCAATCAGATCGCTCTGGTGGGCTACCAGGTCGCGCCTGAGTCCATCCACCCGGGCGGTGATCTGACGGTGACGCTTTTCTGGCAAGGTCTTACACCAATTGAAAAGGACTACAGTCTGTTTGTTCATCTGATCGGGGAGAACGAGGTGATTCTGGCGCAGCGGGACAGCTATCCGGGGCGCGGCAATGCCCCGACCAGCCGGTGGCGTCCGGGCGCCGTCTTTGAAGACACGTATCGTTTGCACGTGCCGGCCACAGCCGGCGCGCCGCAATCGGCCTGGATCGCGGTGGGTCTTTACAACCTGGCGACGCGGGGCCGGCTGCGGCTACCCGACGGAACGGAGCGGTTTCCGCTGAAAGCCGTGCAACTGGCGCCGGCTGAGGGCAAGGCCGGCATCTCCAACCCGGTCAGTTTTGATCTCGGCGGGCAGGTGAAGCTGGCCGGCTACGATTTATCGACGCGCACGGCACACCCCGGCGAGACGATTGATCTGGTTCTGTACTGGCAGGCACTGGCAGACATGGATCGCGATTACACAGTGTTCACCCAGCTCTTGAGCGACGACCTGAAAATCTGGGCGCAGGATGATACCCAACCCCTGCGCGGCGCCTACCCGACATCACGCTGGACGCCGGGCGAGGTGGTCCGAGACATATATCACCTGACGGTGAAGCCAGAAACGCCGGCCGGTGTGTACCGTCTGGAGGTGGGCATGTACGTGCTGGATACGGGCGAGCGGCTGTATCGCGCCGACGGACCGACGCTCAACAGCATCCGCCTGGCCGAGATCAGAGTGCTGCCGGCGAATTGACCGGCGGCGCAAGATACGCTATCATTCTTAAGGTTATCGCTGTAGTGTGAGGAGCACGATTCCAGAACTACATCAATCCATGTCTAAACGCCTGCTCATCCTGGCCTGTCTTTCCGCCCTCATCCTGCTGGCTTTTGCCGTCCGAATGTACGATTTGGACGGCAAAAGTATCTGGAGTGATGAGAGCCTCAGCCTATACCGGGCTCAAGAGAGCGTGCCCTTCATTCTCTCGGGTCAGATCGTGATTCAGGATGTTCCAACGCAGGATACCCAGCCGCCGCTGTACTTTCTCCTGTTGCACGGCCTGATGTCCGTGGCCGGCGCCGGCACGTTTGTCGCCCGCTACCTGTCGGTGATGGCCAGTCTGCTGATCATCCCGCTGCTGTTCGTGCTGGGCCGCCAGCTTCGGGACAACACTGCCGGCCTGCTCGCTGCGCTGCTCGGTGCGCTCTCGCCGCTGTATCTATGGTACGCCCAGGAAATTCGGATGTACACGCTCCTCGTTGCTCTGAGTGTGGCTTCCACCTACGCGCTGGTTCGGGCGGTGGGCAACGGCAAGCCTGAGAAACGGTGGGCGCTGGCATACTTCGCCCTCACGGCCGCCATGATCTACACCCACTACAGCGCCTTCTTCCTGCTGGGATTCCAGGGCCTGTATGTCATCGTTCAAGCATCGCGCCGGCGACGCTGGTGGCTGCTGGCCCCCATCGGGGTGGCAGTCCTCATCACGCTACCGGTGTTGCCCTTCGTCGTCCGGCGATTGGGGCTGGGCGCCGAGCGAGACTTCTACTTCGTGCCGCTGTGGATTATGCTGCGGGACCTGTGGAATGCCTTCAGCCTGGGTTTGTCGGTCAGCTTCCACCGCGTGTATCCGCTGGACCTGGTATTCCTGGGATTGTTGGGGGTCGGGCTGGTAGCATTGCTCGCCCGCGATAGGCATGGCCTCGATTCGCCTTCGGCTACTCGCCCCGACGGCGCCGGAGACGGTCAGCGGCGGCGGGGCAGCGCGCTTTTCCTGCTGGCGTATCTCTTCCTGCCGATCCTGATACTATACTCGGCTTCATACGTCAAGCCGATGTACCAGGGAGCGCGCCATCTGATGATTGTTTCGCCGGCCTATTACGTGCTGCTGGGCGCCGGCGTCTCGGCGATGCTCAGCACGCGCCTCTTGGCCCCGCGCCGGCGCGCCGGCCTGGCTCTCGCGGCGACTGCGACCGTCATCCTGGTGGGGGCGGGACTGAGCACACGCAACTACTTCGCCGACCCGCGTTACCTCAAGGATGATCTGCGCGGCCTAGCGCACTACTTCCAGGCGCATCGTGGCCCGAATGATGTCCTGATTCTGAGCGATGGGGTGCTCACCCTGGCATTCCAATACTACCTGGGCAACGATGCGCCCATCGACGCGCTGCCACGGTTCGGAACGCATCTCCACTCCGATTTCCCGGCTCAGATCCAGGAACTCATGGAGCGCTACGACCGGCTGTGGTTCATGTCGCCTCACCCGCCGGTTCGTGCGTGGTTGGATCGCAATCTCTTTCAGAGCGACCAGGTCTACTTCGAAGGCATGAACATCCCGGTGATGGCGGCGGTGTACGAAAGCGAAGATCCGCGCCTGGCGGAAGCGCCGGACGGCCTGCGGGGCGACAAGGCCGAACTGTCCGGCATGCTGGCGTTCTACGGCTACGCGGTGCCCCACAATCCGGCCCGCGCCGGCGAGGTGTTCGCGTCGGACCTGTACTGGAAACCGGAAGACAGACTCAGCACCGACTACCACGTTGTTGTGACGCTGACGGATGATGCCGGCAATGTGTGGGGCCAGGGCGATGATGCGCCTTTCGGCGGGCTCCACCCGACGTCTACCTGGGAGCCTGGAACTGTGTTGCGCGAGCGGCATGAGATCAAGGTCAATCCGGGGACGCCACCGGGGAGGTATCATCTTGAGCTTGAGGTATACGATCCGGCATCGGGTCAAGCGCTTTCGAGAGGTGTAGGGGATTCGTTGGTCGATCTGGGTGACATCGAGGTGGTCCGCCCGGCTGCGACGCTTTCGCCGCGCAGTGTACGCCCTCAGGTGTCTATAGACGTGAACTTCGGGCGCCGGCTGCGGCTCCTGGGGTTCGACCTGGCGACGCGCGTACGCCGGCCCGGGGATGAGGTCCCGCTGGCGACGTACTGGCAGGCCCTGCGCGATCTCGGAGAGGATTACCGCCTGTGGATTCGGCTCATTGGCGCCGATAGGCAGTTGTTGGCCGAGGAAACCGTCTCGCCGGCATCGGCCGGCTACCCGACCAGTCGGTGGCGGGCCGGCGACGTGCTCCAGGGCCAACATCGGCTCATCGTGCCGGCCGATGCCCCGCCCGGCCCGGCCTCGGTCGTTCTCAGTGTTGTGGACCCTGATGGCCGTCCATTGACGGCCCATCGGCTGCGGTGGCTGCCCATCGGCGGCACCGATGTCCGCCTGACGACGGTCGAAATCGCGCGCCGCAGCAACGTCGTCACCGCAATACCACCCATGGAACGTGTGTTAAATGCCAGGCTCGCTGATAGGATAGAGTTGCTCGGCTACAATCTGAAATCGGACTCGAACGACCCTGAAGAGGGAGCCAGCTCCATAGTGCGGGGATCTCAGTTGGAAGTCGGCCTTTACTGGCGATCCAGCGCGGTCGTCAACGGGAACTTTAAGGTGACTGTACAAGTTCTATCTGCAGACAACCAGGTTGTGGCACAGCACGACAGCGTGCCGGCCAACTGGGAACGTCCCACGGCCGGCTGGCTTCCCGGCGAAGTCATTGCCGATTCGCACACGCTATCCCTGGGGCCTGACATTCCGCCCGGCACCTACCGCCTGATCGCCGCCATGTATGACCCGGTGAGCAACCGCCGGCTCCCCGTGACTCAAGACGGCGCGCAGCGAGATCACATCCTGCTGGGAACGCTGACCCTTCGTTAGATTGTAGCGTTGGAAGACTACGGAAAATGGAAAATGGAAAGTGGAAAGTGGAAAGTGGAGAACGGACGATGGAAGATGAATCTCGTCTCCCATCCTCCCCTCTCCCCTCTCCATTCTCCATCCTCCTCCTCCTGACGCTGCTAGGCTTTGCCCTGCGCATCTACCGCCTCGAATACCAGAGCCTGTGGTACGACGAGGGGTTCAGCGTGTGGCTGGCCAGCAAGGACCTGGCAGCCATCACCACCGGCGATTTCAACCCGCCGCTCTACATCTACCTGCTCCACTTCTGGATCCAACTGGCCGGTACGAGCGAGTTTGCCGCCCGATTCCTTTCCTTGTTCTTCAGCGTGCTGATCATCCCGCTGGGCTATCGTGTTAGCAAAGAACTCTTTGACCGCCCCACGGGGCTGGTGACAGCTTTCCTGTTGGCCATTGCTCCACTGCATCTGTGGTATGCCCAGGAAGTCCGAATGTATGCTCAGGTGACAGCCCTGTCGCTCCTGGCGACATTAGCGCTGTTGCGCGCGTTGGGTGGCCGGCGTAGGGCGTGGCTGGTGTACGTGGCTGCCACGGTCGCGGCGGTCTACACCCACTACTACGCATGGATGATCGTGGCAGCTCAGGGAGCTTTTGTGCTGTGGTCGGTTATCCGTGTCTGGAGCGGGCGGGCCTGGAGACGGGCGCAGGTGTTGGGTGCTGTGGCCGGCCGCCGCGCCACCCCGTCGCCACCCCGGCCGTTTCTGTTCTGGTTGTTGTCCCAAATCGTGCTGATCCTGGCCGCGCTTCCCTGGATGCCATTCCTGATTGACCACTATCGCCATCAGACGCTATCCTACTGGCCAGGCAGGCTCAGTTT
This sequence comes from Anaerolineae bacterium, assembly GCA_046753605.1. GTDB lineage: Bacteria > Chloroflexota > Anaerolineae > Epilineales > JAANWY01 > JBHHTZ01. Next base: position 3,210 of record JBHHTZ010000036.1, on the reverse strand, counting down.
CCAGTGGGTCGCAGAGCGCACATTCCTGGCATTTAGCGTTGGCGAGACGTTGAACGGGGACCTGGCACGGTGGGCGATGATCGGCTTCCTCACGCTGATAGCCATCGGTGTGCTTGGATCGCTGGCGCGAGATCGCGGCTCGCTGGACAGCGTTGTTCTGAGTACGCTGCTCCTCGTGGTGCCGCTCGTGGCGCTCTACCTCATCGTTCGGGACCGCCCGAAGTTTGCACCCCGGTATCTGATGGTGGCATCGCCGGCCTTATACCTGCTGGCAGCCGCCGGCCTGCGGGCCATCTGGCCGCGTCGAACGGATGCTATTCTCGTGCGCTTGATCGGGTCGGCTGTCGCCCTCGGTGCTCTGGTGTTCCTCTCAGCCACGGCAGTGCAAAGCGCGTCCAACATGTATTTCGACCCCACTTATGCCCGCGAGGACTTCCGCGGACTGGCTCAATTCCTGGAGCAGAATGTGGGCGAGGACGAGGGCATACTGTTGCTCTCCGGCCACTTTTTCCCCGTATTCGAGTATTACTATCACCGCGACAATTGGGTGCCAGTTCCACATCACCCGACGCCTTCTCCCTCTGTCGCCGATGTTGTGACCCTGGATGTGGCCGAAGAGTTGGATCGGTTTGCAGCCAATCATCGGGGGCTTTGGGTTGTCTTGTGGCAGGATGAGGTGGTGGACCCGAATGGCGTCGTGCTGGCCTTGCTGGATCGCGCTGGACAGCAGGCGCCCATCGAGGCTCAGTTCCACGGCCTCAGGTTGAGGTATTACCGGCTGCCTCCCACAGCCCTCTTCACTTCCGAGATCGGCCACCCCCTTGGGCTGAGTCCCGTGGCGGAGGTTCGACTGGCCGGCTATGACGTGCTGCACGAGCCGACGCCGGCTGACCAGCCTGTGGACGTCTTGCTCTACTGGCAGGCGCTGGCGCCCATGAACCGGAACTACAAGGTCTCCCTGCGCCTGCGGGATGAGCAGGGATTGCTGTGGGGCATGGAGGACAGCCAACTGGCCGGCTTCTGGTACCCCACGTATCGCTGGCCAACCGGCGAGGTAGTTTTGGGACGCCATCCGGTCCAATTGCCAGCCGGCATACCACCAGGCGAGTATCGCCTGGACATGATCTTCTACGCGGCCGAGAATCATTTTGAGCCGCTGGAGATGCACCTCGGACAGGTCGCCATTGACCGCCCGGCCACGCCGCCAACGGTCGAAGAACTGTCCATCCCCCATCCGATGACCGCCTTCTTCGGGGGGCTGGAGTTGCTGGGGTACGGCCTCCAGGCGACGGAGACAACACCAGGGGGCGAGATGGACATCACGCTGTTCTGGCAAGCACACCAGGGACCTGGGATCGACCGCCGGCTGCAACTCCAACTGGGCGATTCAACCATTCCCATTTCGCCCGCCTATCCGATGGATCAGTGGCAGGCCGGCGATGTCTTCCGCACGCAGCATCGTATCCGGGTGCCGGCCGACAACGACGGCGGCATTCAGCCGCTGCAGGTCGCCGTCTTCGACCCCGCCGGCGTGGCGCTGGCCCCGCCGGCCCGGTTGACGGATCTCACGGTCGCCATCCCCCATCGGCGTTTCGACGTGCCGACGGATATTTCGCACCGCGAGCGGGTCGAACTCGGCCCCAACGTGACGTTCCTGGGGTATGACATCGAACCGCAGACGGCGAAGCCCGGCGACAACTTCCATTTGACCCTCTACTGGCGGGCGCTGGGGCCGACGGACAAGAGCTACAAGGTCTTCACGCATTTGATGAACGTTGACGTTGGCATGTGGGGGCAAGAGGATTCGTTCCCGGTAAACGAAACCCGGCCCACGACGGGGTGGCTGCCTGGGGAGGTCATCGTCGATCCGTATGACATTCGGGTTGATCCGGCTGCGCCGGCTGGCGAATACTTCATCGAGGTCGGTATGTACGACCCGGAGACGCTGGAGCGGCTTCCGGCGGTGGCCGGCGGCCAGCGCCTCACCAAAGACAGGATCCTGGTCGAAGGCATCCGGGTCGAGCGCTGATGGCAGTGATCAGTCATCCGTCATCAGTGATCAGTATCGGAGCTGTGGATGGACGGGTCGGCTTCTGATACTCGCGCCCCATCGGACTCGCTCAAAGCCGGCCTCGGCAGCGTCCCCGCTGAACCGGCCGGGCGGACCGGCCGGCTCAGGGCCGGTCTGCTCAAGGCCGGCCTCAGCCTGGCGCTGCTGGCGTTTCTCCTGACCAGGGTCGATCTACGGGCCACTGTAGATGCGTTTCGAGGGGCGGAAGCACGCTATCTCCTGGCAGCCCTGGCATTGTATCTGGCCGGCGTCCCATTGCGCGCCTACCGCTGGCAGGGGTTGTTGTCCGCCCTCCGCGTCTCCGTGCCGTTGCGCCGGCTCACGTCGCTGTACTTCGTGGGTACGTTCTTCAACAACCTCCTGCCCACCGGCGTCGGGGGCGATGTGGTCCGCGCCTATGAGCTGAGTCGAGACGGGGCCGGCGCGGCCGCTGCTGCCAGCACGGTGCTGGCGGATCGGGCGACCGGCCTGCTCGTTCTGCTGGCTATGGCCCTGGTCAGCACGGTCTTCGGCTACCGCCTTATCAGTACGAATCTCGTCCTGGTAATCGCCGCTGTCTCGCTGGGGAGCTTTGCCGGCGTTGCCGTGCTCCTGTGGGATGATCTGTGGCGGCGGGTTGGCCGGCGGCTCCCCTGGCTGCGCCAGTTGTTGGGCCGAAAGGGAATCGCGGACTTCTATCGATTCTTGCAGACCTGCCGCGGCAAACCCATCATCAGAGCCTTGCTCATTTCCCTCATCTTCAATGTGGTGCTGATCGCCATCAATGATCTCATTGCCTTGTCGATGGGTGTGAAGATCTCCCTGTGGTATTTCCTGTTGTTTGTGCCCCTCATCTCTTTCTCCCTGGTGCTGCCGGTCTCGGTGAGCGGCCTGGGGGTGCGAGAGGGGGCGTATGTGTTGCTGTTTGGTCAGGCAGGGGTTGCTGCACCCCTGGCCCTGGCCATGTCGCTGGCCTTCTACGTGCTGAACGTCGCCACCGGTCTGGTGGGCGGGGTCATCTATGCGGTGCAGGGGCTTGGCTGGGGGGATCCATCGTAATGGTGGACCTGTCCGTTGTCATCCCTGTATTCAACGAGGCGGAGAACATTGAGGCTCTGTTCGCTGAACTGAAAAGTTCTCTGGCGGGGCTGGACCGTTCG
>JBHHTZ010000035.1:0-14087 GCA_046753605.1 Anaerolineae bacterium | reverse complement strand
AATCCTCTTTCTTCGAGTTCGTCCAGCCTTTGCAGCAGGGCCCGGAAGATGTGAAAATCCATTGGAACGCCTCCGGCTCCCTAGCTCCCAAGCTCCCCTGCTCCCAAGCTCCCCTGCACCTTGTGGCAGGCCCGGCAGCGGGCTTCGTAGACTTCGCTGGCGCCGACAAGGATGACGGGGTCGTCGTAGGAGGCCGGCTGTCCATCGATGAGGCGTTGGGTGCGGCTGGCCGGCGCGCCGCAGATCACGCAGATGGCGTTGAGCTTATCAACCTTCTCGGCCTGGGCCATCAGCAGGGGCATTGGGCCGAAGGGTTCGCCACGGAAATCCATGTCCAGGCCGGCCATGATCACCCGCTTGTCAACATTGGCTAGTTGCTGCGCAACGTCGGCAATCTGCCAGTCGAAGAACTGAACTTCGTCAATGGCCACCACCGTCGTGTCTGGCTCAACCTGAGCCAGGAGTTCCTGGGCATTGGCCGCGGGTATGGCATCAAGCTCCAACCCATCGTGCGAACTGACGGTGCCCCGGCCGTAGCGGTCGTCCAGGTGGGGCTTGAAGACCTGGACCTTCTGCCGGGCGATCTGGGCGCGTTTCACGCGGCGAATGAGCTCCTCGGTCTTGCCGCTGAACATGCTGCCGCAGATTAGCTCGATCCATCCACTGCTGGGTTGCCGCTGCATGAATGCTTCCTCGGCCGGCGACTACTCCTCGGCTGTGGCCGGCTCGGGAGTCGTCTGTTCCTCGTCCTCGAACACGACCTTGATCTTCTTTTTGCCTTCCTGCTTCTCGCGAGCGACCTCACGCTGTGCCTCGACGCCCGAGCGGACGGCCTGGCCTTTCTCCAGCCGGCGCATGAAGCGCTCAACCTGGCCGGCTGTGTCTACGATGCGCTGTTCACCCGTGAAGAACGGATGACATGCCGAGCAGACATCGGTGCGGATCTCGGGCTGAGTGGCCCCGGTGACGAAGGTGTTGCCACACGCGCAGGTAACTTTTGCTTCGGGATACCACTCAGGGTGTATACCTTTTTTCATGATTGCAAACAGACCTCTCAACCAATACCGATTTCACCACCCGTAGTCGTAGTAACGACTTCAGTCGTTCCCAAACCAACAGAAGTCAAAACCGCTGACATTTTCTGGGCAGATACTTACTGACGATTCGGGTGTGTGGTGTATACGCTAACTTTCTTGCGGCGCCGGGTTTTGGGCTCGAACTTCACGTACCCGTCGATCAGAGAAAAGAGGGTGAAGTCGCGGCCCAGGCCGACATTCTCCCCAGGGTGAATGCGGGTTCCTCGCTGGCGCACGATGATCGTGCCGGCCCGCACGGCTTCACCGTCAAATCGCTTCACCCCAAGCCGTTTCGATTCACTGTCGCGCGAGTTTCTTGTGCTTCCGCCACCCTTTTTGTGTGCCATCTGTCTTACCTCCTGAAGGTCGCCGAGCAGGTTGGGTGTATGACCCTAGTCAACCTCGGGTTCCTCACCCTCCGCTTCCTCGACCACCTCTGTCTCTTCCAGCTCATCTTGCTCTTCGACCGCTGCCTCTGTAGCGATCTCGGGCTGGGCGGTTGCTTCCACCTCTATCACAGATTCAACAGGCTCTGAAACTGCCGCTTCAGGCATTTCGGCAGCCGGCGTCTCCTCCGTCAGGTCGCTGGCTGCCCCTTCTTCGTACTCCGCCCCCGGCACAATGATCCGATCGATCTGCAGCCGGGTGTACTTCTGACGATGGCCGGTCTTGACACGATAGCGATTCTTGGGCTTGTACTTGAATACAACGACCTTGTCGCCCTTGACCTTGTCGAGGACGGTGGCCTGAACTACAACCCCTTCGACGGTCGGTACCCCGACCGTCAACCCGTCGTGACCAGCCACCAGGAGCACCTGATCCAGCTCGATGGTGTCGCCGGCCTCCCCGCCGAGAAGCTCCACATCAACTGTCTCGCCCTCGCGAACTTTGTACTGTTTACCGCCGGTTTCAATGATTGCGTACACGTAAGATTCCTCCACTGGCTTTCTGACAACAGCCACAAATTATACCAGCTTCAGGCCGTCTGGTCAAACGCTAGCCCAGCCGGCCCAGCCGTCTCCCGCCGATCATGTGCCAATGCAGGTGCTCAATGATCTGGCCGGCGTCGGGTCCCTGGTTGGTCAGCAATCGGTAGCCGCTGGCGGCGATGCCCTCTTGCTCGGCCAGCCGGGGCACAAGGAGCACGATCTTCCCCAGGAGTTCGGCGTCGCTATCGTCAACTGTGGACAGCGCGCCCACGTGTTGGTTCGGCACAATCAGGATGTGGATCGGCGCGATAGCGGAGATGTCGCGGAAGGCGGTGATCTCCTCATCCTGGTACACGATGTCGCCTTCGGCTTCGCCGGCGACGATGGCACAGAAAATGCAGTCGGTCATGAGTGCAACTCCTTAGTTCGCTGTGTTTCCAGATCAGAACTGACGGACAGTGATCAGTCATCAGTGATCAGTCATCAGTATCTGGGATGTGGTTACTGATCACTGATTACTGATCACTGATCACTGATTACTGACTCCCAGGATTCCTGCATCTGTCAACCCGACCAGCCTTGTCTGGGTGATCGTATTGCTGAGGTCATCCGAGGTTGTCGCGAGCACACGGATATAGTTGTCTGTCATGCCCTGCCAGTGTCCATCGCTTTGACTATGTCCATTACGAGTTTGACGCGACTCCCACAGCACGTCGAGCCGGCGTCCGAGAAAACGCTGCTGGAACCGCCTGGCGCTCGCGTGGCTGACTTGCAGCATGGCGTCAACGCGGGCTTTCTTCTCCTGGTAGGGCACGCGCGCCGGCAGTCTGGCCGCCTCGGTGCCCGGTCGGGCAGAGAAGGGGAAGACGTGGACTTTCGCGAATTCCATGCGCTCCACGAAGTGCAGGCTTTCCTGGAACTCGCGGCGTGTTTCGCCCGGAAACCCCACGATTACATCCGTCGTGATGCCCACGTCGGGAATGGCCTGGCGGATCATCTCGACAACGCCGGCATACGTTTCGGCGGTGTAAGGCCGGCGCATCCGGCGCAGCGTCGCGGTGCAGCCGCTCTGGAGCGACATGTGAACGTGACGACACAATCGCGGATTTGCCCACAGGTTCAGCAATCGGTCATCGAATTCCCAGGGTGCGATGGAGGTCAGACGCAGTCGAGGCGCGTCAGTGCGCTCCAAGAGCGCCGTGGTGAGGTCGTACAGACTGTGTCCGTTGGCTCTGTACGAAGAAATCTGGACACCCGTGACGACGACCTCCTGGAACCCGCCGGCCACTAACGCCTGGACCTCTCGCGCCACTTCATCGGGGGGACGGCTGCGCTCGTCGCCGCGTGTGAAGGGAATGACGCAGAAGGCGCAGCGCATGTTGCAGCCGTCTTGAACCTTCACCAGTGCTCGCGTGTTCCCGAAGTCAAGTGCAGAATAGGGGGCTGGTGGCTGGAGGGCCGGCGATGGGAGACCGTTTCCGGCCAGGTTTTCGTTAACAATCTGAACCAGGCGTTCCTTCTGATCATTGGTGACAACGAGGTCCACGCCGGCCAGCCTGGCCGCTTCGTCGGGCTCGGCCGTGGCGTAGCAGCCGGCCAGGACGGTTTTCACGCCTGGGTTGCTGCGTTGGCCTCTTCGTGCGACCTTGCGCGAGGTGCGGGCAGCCACATGAGTGACGGTGCAGGAGTTGATGACGTGCAGGTCCGCCTCTTCGAGGGAGTTGACGATCTCGTGGCCGGCTGCTACGAACTTACGCGCCAACTGCTCCAATTCAGCCTGATTCAGTTTGCAGCCCAGATTCGTAAAATGCACACGCATGGGAATCCCAACACTTTGTACGATCCAGTTCTATCAAGGCGCAATGGTGAAGCATAGCATCGACGGATGGGACTGTCAAGACTGACACTCCAGCCAATTGCCCATTGCGTGGGGCGGTGCTATAATTCGAGTGCGTTTGGCAAGACGAGCACGCACTGCGCAGTACGCAGTACGTTCATAGGAGTGAGTTGAATGCGAATTCTCTTATACACCGGCAAAGGCGGCGTCGGCAAGACGAGCGTTGCAGCCGCTACCGCGATTCGCTGCGCCGATCTTGGCTACCGCACCGTAGTGATCAGCACCGATGCGGCGCACAGCCTGGGTGATTCTTTCGATGTTCACATCGGCCCAGAGCCTGCCAAACTGACCCCCAATCTGTGGGCTCAGGAGGTTGACGTCCTGCATCAGATGGATCACTATTGGGGAATTGTCCAGGAGTGGTTGGCCGGCGTTCTTTCCTGGCGTGGCGTCAATGAGATTATTGCCGAGGAGGTCAGCGTCTTTCCTGGTATGGAAGAGCTGGCCAGCTTGTTGCAGATTGTCCACCTCCATAATAGTGGCGACTACGACGTGATCATCGTTGATTGTGCTCCGACGGGCGAGACGCTGCGATTTCTCTCCATGCCCGAGGTCGCGCGGTGGTATTTGACCCGTATCTTCCCACTGGAACGGCAGGCCGCCCGCGTCGCCGGCCCCATCCTCAGGTCCATCGTCGATTTGCCCGTTCCTCAGGACGAGGTCTTCGAGGCGGTCAAGAATCTGCTGACACAGTTGAACGACATGGAAGAGCTTCTCACGCAACCAGGCCTCACATCGGTTCGGTTGGTCCTGAACCCCGAGAAGATGGTCATCAAGGAAGCGCAGCGAACTTTCACGTATCTGAATCTCTATGACTTCCACTGCGATGTGGTCATCTCGAACCGGATTATTCCCGAGCGGGTCGAGGATGCGTATTTTGATGCCTGGAAAGCGACACAAGAGAAGTGGGGCCGGCTGGTTGAGGAATCATTCGCACCGCTGCCGATCCTGCAAGTCCCGCTGTTCGATCAGGAAGTCGTCGGCTTCGACATGTTGCGGCGCATGGCAGAGGCCACGTACGGTGATCGCGATCCGGCTGAATTGTTCCACCGCGGGAAGATCCAGACTGTCGAGAAGCTCGACGGTGAGTTTCGCATGGAGCTTGCGCTGCCCTTCATACAGAAGGAAGCCATTGATCTGACTCGATCGGGTGGGGAGCTGGTGATTAGTATCGGGAACTTTCGGCGCAATTTGATGCTGCCCAGGGTTTTGGTAGATTTGGAGATCAAACGGGCTGCGATGGAAGATCAGCGGCTGGTGATAACTTTCGAGGGCAGTTTAAGGGGTGTTTAGACCCTAAAGGTTCCCAAAGCCTTTAGGGTCTGTCGGCAAGTTCCCTTTTGACAGGCCCTTAGTTCCCCCCGATCTCCTCTAAGCTCCCCTTCTCGAAGAAGCGTTCGTGCAACACGTAGGCAGCGACGCCGGCTGCGGCCAGGCCGGCCCCCCCCGCAGCCGCCCGGACCAGGACCTGGCGGTCCGGCGGGCCGGGTAGACGCATGAACACAGGCAACTCAAAGATTCGCTCCGGTAAGCGCGGTGGGAAGGATAACCGCGATCGCCACGCGGAGGCCGGCAAGAGCCCGTCCGCGGTCTGGACCAGTTCGGCGCGCAACCGCGCTCGGAAGCCAGGCGAGACCTTGGCCGGCGAGAGCGCCAACTTCAACAAGGTCGCCAGCTCCAGCAATGGCGCCAGGGTCTCCCGATCCTCCGGGAACATGGCCAGATAGGTCAGGGTGTGGTCGCCACCCTCGTTCAGGTGATCGGCATGTGCCGCCAATACCTCGACCAATAGTTCATCTCGCATGACGCACCCTCCACGTTGTCAGGATAGCATGCCGGCGTCCGCTGGATACGCGCCCAGGCCCACGGTGCCCGGACCCAGGTGGGCGGTGATGCCCAGCCCCAGGTCGGCGGTGAACGCCTGTCTGCAATTGAGCGCCGCCTCTGCCATGTGCAGGAGCATTCGCGCATCGTCCGGCGCATCGGCGTGCGCCACGCCCACGTTCACAGGCCGGCTGCCATGGGCTTCGGCTGTAATCTCCACTATGCGCTGTAGAGACTTGCGCCGGCTGCGAACTCGTTCGGTCGCTTCCAGAGTCCCGCTCTTGATCTGCACGATGGGCTTGATATTGAGCAGAGCGCCGAGTACCCCTTGCAGCCGGCTGATACGACCACTTTTGAGCAAGAACTCCAGATTCAGTGGCGCCAGGACAATCGTCAGACTATCGCGGATTCTCTCCAACATTGCCAGGACCTTCTCGGCGGATCGGCCGGCCTTCACTGCTTCAGCCGCCTCCAGCACCATGTATCCCAGGCCAATCGATCCTGCAGCACTGTCAAACACGTGCACCTTCACCTCATCCGCGACTTCGCTAACTGCCATCTCAGCCGATCCAACGATGCCGCTGAGGTGACGAGAAATGTGGAGCGAGAGAATTTCATCCGCCCCACTCGCGGCCAGCTCTCGATAGAGTTGGACAAACTCGCCAACCGATGGCTGCGAGGTGGTCGGGATGACGCCTGTCTCGCTGATCCGCTGGTAAAAGGCTTCCGCGTCGATAGTCACGCCGTCCAGGAAATCCTCGGAGCCAAAGATCACGTGGGCCGGAATGACGGCGAAGTCACACGACGCGCGCATCGATGCCGGCAGGTCACAGGTGCTATCGGTGACGATGGCAATCATTCAGTCAGCCCTTCCGTCCCCGTCGTAGAGCGTGAAGCCTTGGCCTTCCAGGTCTTCGCGCAGGCCGACCAGGGCGCGGTGGTACAGGCTCTTGATCGCGCCTTCGCTGCGCCCCATAATCTCGCCGATCTGACGGTTTGACAGCCCTTCGCTGAATTTCAAGACCAGTAGCATTTGTCGATCTGGATGGAGCCGGCGTACGGCCTGAGACAGTACTTGTCGCCGCTCCCAATGCTCTGCGGCGCTGTCGGGTGCGTTCTCCGGGTGATCATGTAGCGTCAGACCGTCCAGCGGCAACTCGGTCCAACGGCTGTTATCGCGGTGCCAGTTTGCGACGGCGTTGTGCGCAATTCGATACAGCCAGGCCGCGAAGGGGGCGCCGCGCTCCCGGTAGCGCCCGATGTTAGTCAATGCCTTGTAAAACGTGTGAGCTGTGAGATCCTGGGCATCTTCCTCGCTGCCGGTACGGTGGAATATGTAGTTGTAGATACGATCCACGTAGCGCTGGTAGAGTTCGCCGAACGCTTCGGCGTCTTCCTTCGCTTTTTCTATTAACTCCGATTCAGATGACGGCACGGTTCCCTCCGTACCGCTCTTTCGCTTGTTTAGAACACGTAAGAGCGGCGTTAGTTGCGTCAACAAAAGTATAGCCCTGCCCCACGCGACGGTCAACTCAGGTTCGCCGGCTTAGCAGAAAGGGCTTGTTTGTGCTAGAATTGCAGTCACAGTTCGTAGTCGCGTCGACGGATGGATGAGGAGTCGAAGGATGAAGAGAGACACGGAACGGCACGTGCTGGCTGAGTTTCAGCGCGCACACGTCGAAATGGACCGCCTGTTCGAGAGCCTGATGCCGGGCCACAAACTGCCGGCGCGGCGTCACTGCCTGTGGCGCCCGCCCACCGACGTCTACGAAACAGCCGATGAGGCCGTTGTCCGGGTGGAGATTGCCGGCGTAAAGGAGGACGAATTCGATATCTCGTTTGCTGACAATGTCTTGACGATAACCGGTATCCGCCGTAATCGCGAGATGGAGCAGCGAGCGTATCAGCAGATGGAGATCTGGTCGGGTCCATTTCGTACCCATGCCCACATCCCCTGGAAGGTCGATGTGGAGGCTGTGGAGGCCCACTACGCCGATGGTTTCCTGGTCGTGCGATTGCCGAAGGTGGGCCGGCAGACGAAGCAGGTCCCTATTCGCACACCCAAGGAGCGGTAACTAACATGAAACTATTCCAGCGAGGTGAACAGCGTATGGACGCCAGCCCGAGCTCTGAAGAACCTGAAAACGACGTACCCAATATCCCCGAAGTTCTCCCGGTCCTGCCGCTGCGCAACGTGGTTGTCTTTCCCCAGAGCTTCGTTCCCTTGACTGTGGGGCAGCCGCGTTCCATCCAGTTGGTGGATGAGGCGGCTGTCGGCACTCGCGTCATTGGCTTGGTGACGATGAAGGACCCTGGTATCGAGGTGCCGGGGCCTGAGGACGTGCACGCGGTCGGGACGGCGGCCTTCATACACCGGATGATCAAGGGACCAGATGGCAATGTCGGGATCTTCGTCCAGGGATTGGCGCGCATCGACATCGCCGAGTGGGTGACAGAATCGCCTTATCTCCAGGCACGAGTACGCGTCGTGCCCGAGGTCGCCGAGCTTACTCTCGAGTTGCAGGCTCTCATGCGCAATGCAGCCGATCTCTTCCGGCGCATGGTTGAGCTCGTGCCTCACATGCCAGAGGAAATGATGCAGGCAGCACTAGGCATCGACGATCCTGTGCAGTTAGCATATTTCATCGCCAGCAACGTTCGAATGGATATTGAGGATGCACAGGCGCTCCTCGAACTTCCCGATGTCGTAACCAAGTTTCGCTCGCTCACCAGGATGCTCAACAAGGAGCTGGAGGTTCTGGAACTGGGTCGAAAGATTCAGTCAGAAGCCCAGGAAGAGATGGATAAGACGCAGCGCGAGTACTTTCTGCGTCAACAGCTCAAGGCGATTCAACAGGAACTGGGCGAAGGTGATGAGCAGGCGATGGAGGTCACGGAGCTCCGCGAGAAGATCGAGGAGTCCGGCATGCCCGAGGAAGCTCGCAGAGAGGCGATGCGCGAGCTCAGCCGGCTGGAGAAGTTGCCGCCGCAGGCCGCCGAATACGGCGTCATACGCACCTACCTGGAGTGGATGACGGAGATGCCCTGGGCTGTCGCGACCGAAGACAACCTCGACATCGGACATGCGCGCGTGGTGCTGGACGAGGATCACTATGACCTGGTGGATATCAAGGACCGCATTCTGGAATACCTGGCGGTCCAAAAGCTGCGGCAAGAGCGGCTCCAGGCCGAGAATGGAGAGGATGAGGCCGGCGTTAACGTGAGTGGCGCGATCCTGTCGTTCATCGGTCCGCCGGGCGTGGGCAAGACCAGTCTGGGTCAGTCTATTGCCCGCGCACTGGGACGCAAGTTCATCCGCATGAGCACAGGCGGTGTTCGAGATGAGGCCGAAATCCGCGGCCATCGCCGAACCTACATCGGTGCGATGCCCGGTCGTATCGTCCAGGGAATTCGTCGTGCAGGTACGAAGAACCCCGTTTTCATGCTGGATGAGATCGACAAGGTGGGCGCTGACTGGCGCGGCGATCCGTCTTCAGCCTTGCTGGAGGTGTTGGATCCGGCCCAGAACAAGGATTTTCGGGATCACTATCTGGATGTGCCATTCGACCTGAGCCAGGTGTTGTTCATAACAACCGGCAATGTGCTCTCGACAATCTCGCCGCCGCTTCGGGATCGAATGGAGATCATCCAGTTGTCTGGATACACCGAAAACGACAAACTCCATATTGCGAAGGGCTATCTGGCGCCGCGCCAGGTGAGGCGGAACGGGCTGCGCGAAGAGGAGATCGAGTTCTCCGATGAGGCCCTGCGGTGCATTATCCGCGATTACACGCGCGAGGCCGGCGTCCGCAACCTGGAGCGTGAGATCGGCAAGGTTTGCCGCAAGGTGGCCACTCAGGTCGCCGAGGGTACCGTTGAGCACGTGGTTGTCCAAGAGGAGGATGTGCCGGAACTCCTGGGCCCACAACGTTTCTTCTTCGAGTGCGCTGATCGGACGGAGGTTCCCGGTGTGGCGACCGGACTGGCGGCCACGGCCACAGGCGGCGATGTGCTGTTCATCGAGGCCACTGTGATGCCCGGCGGCAAGGGTTTTCAACTGACGGGGCAACTGGGCGACGTAATGCGGGAGAGTGCTCAGGCGGCGTTGAGCTACGTTCGCTCCAAAGCGGAGGACCTGGACATTCCGCCCCGGTTCTTTGATAAGGCGGACATTCACTTGCACGTGCCAGCCGGCGCGATTCCCAAGGATGGCCCATCAGCCGGCGTCACCCTGGCCACGTCGCTGGCCTCCCTGCTGACCGGCCGGCCCATCCGTGCCGACCTGGGCATGACGGGTGAGATAACGCTGCGGGGTAAGGTGCTGCCTGTGGGTGGAATCAAGCAGAAGGTCCTGGCAGCCCACCGCGCCGGCCTCCGCACGGTGATCATGCCGGCACGGAACGAAAAAGACCTGGATGAGATTCCAGACGAGGTCCGCCAGGAGATGGAGTTTGTCTTCGTGGATACTGTCAGCGAGGTGTTCGATACAGCTCTTCGCCAGGAGGTTGTCGACTTCCCCTTCTTGCCCGAGCGCAACGGGCATGAGCGGCGCGGCGACAGTGCGGACCGGGAGCCGGCCTTGCGGGAGCCGCTCGAACCTGCATACGCCGCCGGCGAGGAATCTGTGAGCAGTGAACAGTGAGCAGTGAGCAGTGAACAGTAACCAGTAAACAGTGATCTCCGTTCGGCAAGGTCTCCTGACCGCCGCCGCAACAGGCTTCGGTCGGGAGACCTCGCCTAACAAGGGGCTGGTGATTACTGATCACTGACCACTGATCACTGATCACTGTTTACTGATCACCGATCACTGTCCCCAGGGCGGTACACGGCGTATGATACGAGTCGGAATCCTGACGGTTAGCACGAAGGGCGCCGCTGGTGAACGTGAGGACACCAGCGGCGATCTCTTGGAGCAGATGGCCGGCGACGATCTGGCCGGCGGCGCCGTGGTCGTGCGATCCCTCGTTCCCGATGACGTGCAGCAGATTCGGGACGTCCTGATCCACTGGGCGGATGAGGTGAAGCTGGACCTGATTCTCACCACCGGCGGCACAGGCTTTTCCCCCTTCGATCTGACACCCGAGGCGACGCGCGAGGTGATCGAGCGCGAGACGCCGGGCCTGGTTTTCGCCATGCTCCGCGAGGGCCTGGGCAAGACGCCCCACGCCATGCTGTCTCGGGCCATGGCCGGCATTCGGGGGCAAACGCTCATCGTCAACCTGCCCGGCAGCCCCAAGGGGGTGCGTGAGAATTTGCAGGCGATCTTGCCGGCGCTGCCCCACGGCATTGAGCTGTTGCAGGATGTGCGCGGAGCCGCCGAGCGCCACGGGTTTCGAGGCGCGGAGCAATGATCAGCCACCGATGATCGGGGGACAGAGGTAATAGCGCTACACGTTCCTCAGGTGGGGCAACTGTGCCCCGACCAGCCCGGTGAGGGCCATCATCATCCCGGCGGCTGCCATAATCGGCCGCACCGGTAACACGTCGGCCAGTCCAGTCAGGCTCATGCCCAACACCATGCTCGTGCTGACGGCCGTCATCCATGCTCCGCTGACCCGCCCTCTGTACTCTGGCGGCGTCTGCTCCTGCAACAGGGTGCGCAAGCCCACCAGACTGACGCCATTGGCCAATCCGCTCAGCAACATAACCCCCATGGCCACCATCAGCGAAGGGCTGAAGGCCAGCAATATCGTGCTCAGGCCCAGCCCCGCCAGGCCCCACATCATCATGGCCGATCGCTTCAGGCTGTCGCCGAAGGAGCCAATGATCAGCCCGGCCAGAACGACTCCCGCAGCGATACTAGTCTCCAAAAGGCCGTACCCCGCTTCGGTCGTCCCGAGCACCCGCAAGGCAAACACAACCAGCAGCGCATTGAGCAGCCCCATGCCCAGTGGAGCCACCAGGGCCAGACCCATCGCCACCCGCAGGACGCTGTTCCGCCAGATGTACCGCAAGCCATCGATCAGCTCAAGCTTGATTTGAGCAATAGAGCGGCCAGACCCCTGAGGCCTGGGGGTGTAAGGAATAACGATCGCCGAAAGGGCCAGGGCCGAGAGCAGGAACGTGGTGGCATCGAAAAAGAAGGCTACGGTCGCCCCGTACCAACTGATGATCACGCCGGCCAGGGAGTACCCGATCATCCGCCCGGCTTCAACCCCGGTCTTGTCCAGGGCATTCGCCGACACCAGTTGTTCCTCCGGCACTATGTGTGGAATGCTGGCCACCCTGGCCGGACGGAAGAAACGACTGGCTGCGGTGGAGATGAACAGCGCCGCGTAGACCAGCCCCAGGTGCAGGTGGATCAACCAGGGAATGGCCGCAATGATCCCGACTCGCAGGATGTCACAGGTGATCATGGTGCGACGGCGATCCCAACGATCCACGAAGACCCCGGCGATCAGCCCAAACAGTATATTGGGCACTGTGGTGACAGCGAACATGAGCCCGACCTGAAGGGCCGAACCGGTGGTCTTGAGCACCAGGATGGCCAGGGCGATGTAAGTAAACTGATCACCCAGGGTGCTCATCACCTGTGCTGACCACAGGAGGGTGAAGTCTTTCTGGGCCAGCACCTTCAGAAATGGATGACGTGCCCACCAACCACCGATGACGTCAGTGATGCCGACCAACGTTTTGGGGATCATCGAGGCTTGCCTTGACGCGCCTTCACAATAGGGTTCGCCTGTCCGCTCATACCATGTTTCTTACATTCTGTCAAAAGGGGTAACTACCTTGACAATGGCACATTACCGTCTTTGATGGGCGAAGGTCTCCTGACCGAGCCCGATTCGCCTCGGTCAGGAGACCTTCGGCGATCAAGCAGCGCTTTTCTGCGAAATGTGCCATTGTCAAGCTACGGGCAAGAGAACCCTTGCTAAGGTTGGCAGAGGCTTTCATGCCAATGCGGTCAACTGTCGGTGCCAATCAGCACCCTTTCTGATCGCCTTTCCACGCTGTCGAGATGTTTCAGAAGAGCGCCCACCACGATAGGATCGAACTGGCTCCCGCTGCAACGTTTCAACTCGTCGATGGCCTCCGTCTGTGTGAGTGCCTTGCGATAGGGCCGGTCCGTGGTCATGGCGTCGTAAGCATCGGCCACAGCCATGATACGCGCGCCGATCGGGATATCGTCCCCCCGCAGCCCTTCCAGATAGCCATTGCCGTCGTAGTGTTCGTGATGGTAGAGGATGATCTCGCGGCCCTCTTTGTAACGCGGGAACCGCTCCATGATTTCGGCGCCTATCCGGACATGCTGTCGGAAGGTCGACCGTTCCTGGCTGGTGAATTTTCCTGGCTTATACAACAGGTCGTCTCTTATGCCAACCTTCCCCAGGTCATGAACCCGGCCGCTCAACGAAATGATCTCGATTTCCTCGGCCGGCAATCCCAATTCTCGAGCGATGCCCTCGGCATAGCCGGCGACGCGGCGGGAATGCTCGAACGTGTATGAATCGCGGTTGTCGATCACGTCGGCGAGCGCCTGGACGGCCTCTATGGTCTGTACCCGAAGCTCCTGGCTCGTTTGCAGCGAGTGGTAGACGGCGATGATGGGCGGCACGATGAGAATGAGCGCCCATGGGCGATAGCTATATGCCACCGCCATCAGGATGGCCAGGAGGATGAGGGTGAAATACTCCACAGCGGTTTGCTCGAACCCGAATACCCAGGTGTGCCATGGGTCCCGCTGCTCACGCAGGGCGATGACAAGGGCGACAAGCGCGGTGTTGATGACAAAATAGATGGTCCCGGCTGAAATCAAGGCGACGGTGTTCTGCCTTGAGAGCAAAAGGGCATTACTATCTCCACCCATTATCTCGTACATGCGGGCAGAGCCGGCCGTTGTCAAGACGTAGACGCCAACGTTGAATGCACCATTGTACCACCTCCACCGCTTCAGGTAGAGGTTCAGATACCCATACGCAATGGCCATCCCCACAGCCGTTGTCCAGGTCGCCAGGGCAGGTCCCAGTAAGAGAATGCTCGCAAACGAGATGCCTACCGAGACGGTGACGTGAATCCGGTGTGATACGGGAATGCGGTGGGTCTCAGCAAACGCGATGGCTAATGCGGTACCAAGCGCAAGGGCAATGTCTCTCAATTCAGCATGGGTTAGTGCTGGCGTGTAGATCCCGAGGATCAGGCCACTGCTGAGCATGATGCCCACAATATATACTTGAAGGGTGATTGGCAAATGGCGCATAGTTCTGGCAAGGAGTGAGTTGGCATTCGTTTTCTGAGATGCTGCACAAATTGACGTGCATATCGTACCAGACAAACGGTCAGGTGTCAACCAGGTTGTAGACCCACAAAAAAGCACCAGCCAACGGGCACACTCACCCGCACGGTGGTGCTTCTGGTTTA
>JBHHTZ010000034.1:0-14245 GCA_046753605.1 Anaerolineae bacterium | reverse complement strand
ATTGTGCGGATTGGCCGGAACGGACAGGGCCGGTGCAGAGTCTTTACTGTTGGACATGGGTTGTTGGCGTTTGTTACGTTTGAACGGGAGCGATGTGATGAAGAGACTTGCAGTGTTGAGCGCCCTTGTTTTGATTCTTGCTGGGCCTCAACTCTCCGTCTATGCCGAATCGCCGGTTGCTACCGAGAGAACTGCTGTAGAAGTGGTCCCGTACCACTATGGCCACGTTATCTCCGAGGGACTGGCTGTGTATGAGAAGCCGGGGGATGCTATGCCGGTCAAGAAGTACACCTCAGTCGGCACCTGGGTGAGCATCCGTGCTCAGCGTGTGGTGGACGGTCAGGTCTGGTACCAGATCGGTCGAGGGGGGTGGGTGCCGGCCTCGGCTGTGGCGGTCGGACAACTGTCGGAGTTCCACGGCATTCGGGTGGTGCCCGGTATGCCGATGCCGTTTGGCTTCGTCGTGACTGACCTGCTGAACGTCCGGGCGGGTCCCGGAGTATCCGATGACAATCCGCCCATCGGTGAGTTGCAGCGTTATGCTGTTGTGCCAATTCTGGATGCGAAAGGCGCTGGCGATGGCACCTGGTACAAGATCGGTGAGGGTCAGTGGGTATCGGCTCAGCACGTGCGCCGCGTAGCGCCCGTTGCACGACCCGAGGGAGTTGGACCGGATGAGCGCTGGATTGAGGTGAATCTGCGAGAACAGACGCTGGCCGCCTACGAAGGCTCGCAGATGGTCTACGCCACGTTGATTTCCTCAGGCCTGCCGCGCTGGCAGACCATTGTCGGGCTGTTCCGAATCTGGGTCAAGATCAAGGCCGGCAAGATGAGTGGCGGCAGCCTTGAAAAGGGAGACTACTACTATCTGGCGGACGTGCCGTGGACGATGTACTTCAAGGGCGGCTATGGGCTGCACACAGCCTACTGGCACGACGATTTTGGCCGGCCCAAGAGCCACGGCTGCGTGAACCTGAGTCCGCTGGACGCCTACTGGCTGTTCCAGTGGACTACACCAGACCTGGAAGCCGATCAAAGGGCACTACACTCGTCGCCAACGAAGCCGGGGACCTGGGTTTTCGTTCACATCGGTACTCAGCCGGAGGCGGGCGACCTGGACGCGGAGCAGGAACAGCGATCCACACCGGCGACCGATGTCGTGTCGGACAGCGCGGTGTGGTCAGGACGTCCACTGGCGTCCGGGCGATGATGCGTCTCGTGCTGGAGTATCTGCGCGGAGGCCGGATTGAACACTCGGCCAACGTGTGGTACAATGAGGGTGTATTGTTGTAGCCGTGAGCACGTGATTCGAGCAGGGAGGGGGCTCATCATGCGAAAGTTCACCATTCTTCTACTTCTCCCCATTGGCCTGCTGATTGTGGGACTCGCACCGCCTGTGCCGGGGTACCCACAGCCGGCCATGTCCATCTATGCGACGCCGGTATCTCCAACGCCGGCTGCCGCGCCAGTGCCGGCCAGCCCGGTGGAGCCTCAACAGAACGAGGTTGTGCAGTGGCGCGGGAAGTACTTCAACAATCGCTTTCTCGATGGTTCTCCTGCTGGGGAGCGAGATGACGGTTGTATTGATTTCAATTGGGGGACGACCTCGCCGTGGTCCGGGGTTGTGGGGGCCGACGATTTCTCTATCCAATGGACCAAAGACCAGCCGTTCGAGCATGGTGTCTACCGCTTTCACCTGCGCACAGATGACGGCGCGCGTTTCTGGATCGATCCCCAGGTCAACAACTACACAATCATAGACGCCTGGAAAGATCAGGCGCCCACCGAGTACACGACCGACCTGGAGCTTCAGGGTGGGACAAACTCGCTGAAGGTCGAGTATTACGAACACACGGCCGGCGCCGAGGTCAAGCTCTGGTGGGAGAAGTTGGGTGACTACGACAACTGGAAGGCGGAGTACTTCAAGTACTTCGGTCAACCGCGCCTGTGCGATGGTCCGGTGCTGACACGTAACGAGGTGTCCATCAATCACGACTGGGGAACAGGTTCTCCCTCGTCCATGCTGGGCACAGACTTCTGGGCGGCCCGCTGGACGGGCAATCCGCACTTCGTCGGTGGGCTGACCCGCTTCTTTACCCGGAGCGATGATGGTGTTCGTCTGTGGGTGGACGCCAACGACAATGGCAGTTTTGATGATGCTGGTGAGCTTGTGATTGACAAGTGGGTTGATCAGTCTGTAACCCTCTGGTCCGGCGATGTGTATGTGAGTCCCGGTCCACATCGCGTGAAGCTCGAGTACTACGAGCTGGTTGGCGATGCTGTGGTACAACTGTGGTGGCGAAACTGGTAGGCGGAGGCAATCATGACTCACAAAAGGACTGTTGTTGCGCTGTTCCTCCTGATGGTATTGACTCTGGGTGCTCCCACTGCCCGGACCGCGCCGGCCAATTCAATTCAGGCATCGCCGGCGATGTATCTGCCGCTGGTGTTGCACAACACGTTTGAACCGGTCATCGCCTTCGCTTCTTATCGGGACGGGAACTTCGAAATCTACGCGGTGAATCCTCGTTCGTTGACGGTGCGGAATATCACCCGACACGACGGAGACGACATGGCGCCGGCCTTCGGGCCGCGCGGGTTGCTGGCCTGGGCCTCCACCCGCGACGGTAACTGGGAGATATACGCCGGCGACGTCTTCGGTCGCAACATCCGCCGGCTGACGTTCGATTCGCACATCGACTATGGCCCCACCTGGTCCCCCGGCGGAAGCCGGATCGCCTTCAGCTCTGATCGATCGGGCAACATGGACATCTGGTCCCTGAACGCGGACGGGAGCGGCGGTCTCGTGCAACTGACGAACGAACCGTCGCAGCAGCGGCAGCCGGCCTGGTCCCCAGACGGCAACCAGATTGCCTACGTCTCCGACGAAGATGGCAATGATAACATCTATGTCAGGAATGCCGATGGTTCAGGAAAAGTGCTTGTAAAGGACCTTGCTTCGTCGAATGAGCAGTTCCCGGCCTGGTCCCCGGACGGTCAGTGGATCATTTTCACTACCGATATGGACGGGAAGCAACAGTTGTACGCCTTCAATGTGAATCAGCAGACGTTGCAGCCGGTCATGGCCGAGCCCATCTTCGATGTAGAGGGGACCTGGAATGCGAATGGAAAGCGCGTCGCTCTCAGATCGACGCGCGATGGAAACACGGATATCTACGTGGTCAGCTTTGATGGAACGGGCCTGGGGACTGGATTGCGCCGGCTGACGACCCACGAAGCTGATGACATCCAGCCAGCCTGGTCACGCTGAGGCGTTGAGAGAAAGGTTGATAAGGGGGGAGGTTGAAGGGTTACGGGTTGGTTGTGGCAGGTTGCCGATGAACCTTCAACCTTCCAACCTTCAACCCCTGATCTGATCAATCGCCGGCGGCTACTGGCCGCACAGATACTAGCTCATCCCGGTCAATCGCGGCTGGGTCGGGTGTTACATGGCTGCGGGTCGCTACGGACCCCTGAAGCAGCCTATCGATCCGTGCCAGCGACACTTCGACATCGACGTCCTCGGCCAGACTAAGTTCGCTGGCCAACTGTTGCCTGGCACTGTCCAGTTGCCGGCTTTCCGTGGGTGAAAGCGGGCTTTCCTCGTTTCGCCAGAACAGGTCTCGGACGACTTCGGCGACGTCGAGGATGTCCCCGCTCTTCAGTTGCTCGGTGAGGATGGACTGTCGTTTCTTGAAGTCGTTGACCAGGTCGCGCGCGACGCTCTGCAACGTGTTGTAGATTGCCTCGATCTGGGCCGGCCTGGCCACAGGCCGGAGCCCAATCTCGCCGGCTGTCCGCACCGGAATCATAAGCTTCATTTCCGTGGCAGCCAACTGGATAATGTAGTAGTGAGTAAACTCGTCAACCAATGCTTTCTCTTCAATTCCGGCTACGACCCCTGCGCCATGAGCTGGGTGAACGACCTTATCTCCCACCTCAAACATGCTTGGTCTCCTTTCCGTACTGGAACCCTTCCGAACACAAGGTTGCCTCCCCTGACTTCCCTGCTTGGCGGGGCCCTGTTCTCAATGATGAAAGTGTTGCGCGCTTTTCGTTGGTACCGAACCTTCCTGAGTTCGTGAAGGCTATTGTGGGGCATTTCGGAGGGATGCGATCCCTGGATAGCTACGCGTTACCAGAGACCGGAATCACATGCACGGCCTGGGGGCCTTTGGGTGTATTCTCGACTTCGAACTCAACCCGCTGGCCCTCGACGAGAACCTTGAAACCTTCGGTTTCGATCCCCGAATAGTGGACAAAGACGTCCTGACCATTCTCCTGCGTGATGAATCCGAATCCCTTTGACTGATTGAACCACTTCACCTCTCCGTAGTAGCGCTCGGTGAAGCTAATCCCGCTTGGATCGGATGGGGCGTGCTCGTGCTCAGGCTGCGCCTCACTTCTACAAACCGGGCACAGTGATGGCGGTTCGACTTGCATACCCTGTTCTGCCATGCGGCGTTGCTCATCCACTGTGAAGATAAAGCTGGCGCCGCATTGCGTGCATTCTAACATTTCGTCCGCAAACTTCATGGGTGTTCAACCTTTCGTGCTGGCACAGTTGCATCGCCCTTTTCTGGGGACTGTGCGGCGGCAAATGGGTGCAGGGGTGAGGAGTCGCCGTGTGGGGCGTTATCCTTCACCTCTGCTCAGCCTTGGTGCTCTGCCTGTGGTTCCCTACTCAGCCCGGAAGAAGGCGCTGCCTGGATATCTTCCTCTGGTACGTTGTCGCCGTTCATGCCGGCAGCCGTCGCTGTAGGGGCCGGAGTTTGGGTGCTCTGCTCCGGCAACTCCTCGTCCTCGACAGCATCAACGGGCTCGTCATTCTGTGCGATGTCGATGGGTTGCTGCAAGGATGCTTCTGCTGCTTGCACCTGTGCCGGCTCGTCGGTGTACTCCCCGACGGTGATCGGTCCTGCCGGCTCCCTTGGCTCCTCTGGTTCAGCAGTTGCCTCTGTCTGTGCTACCGCAGCTTCAGCCGGCTCAACGCCCTCAGCCGCTACCGCTTCTGGCTCTTCTGGTTCAGCAGTTGCCTCTGTCTGTGCTATCGCAGCTTCAGCCGGCTCAACGCTCTCAGCCGCTACCGCTTCTGGCTCTTCTGGTTCAGCAGTTGCCTCTGTCTGTGCTATCGCAGCTTCAGCCGGCTCAACGCCCTCAGCCGCTACCGCTTCTGGCTCTTCTGGCTCCACAGCCGCCTCTGTCTGTTCCAGTACAGCTTCAGCCGGCTCAACACCCTCAGCCGCTACCGCTTCTGGCTCCACAACCGTCTCTGCCTCTTCCTCGGCTTCGACCTGGGGGCGAAGGTGCTCTGGCACCCTCCGGAGACTGAGCCCAACACGCTTACGCTGGGGGGCCAGGCTTAGAATCTGGACAGTCAGCACCTGGCCCGGTGCAACCA
Source organism: Anaerolineae bacterium (assembly GCA_046753605.1). GTDB lineage: Bacteria > Chloroflexota > Anaerolineae > Epilineales > JAANWY01 > JBHHTZ01. The sequence continues at coordinate 8,844 of JBHHTZ010000034.1, read as the reverse complement.
CCTCACTCGGATGCTGAATACCGTGATCTGCCAGCTCAGAGATATGAATGAGGCCCTCAAGCCCTTCTTCGAGCCGCGCAAAGGCGCCAAACTTCGCCAGATTAGTTACCTCGACGTCGATGTACTGATCGACAGCGTATCGCTCTTCGATCGTATCCCACGGATTCGGCTTGAGTTGTTTCATGCTAAGGCCAATACGCTTGCGCTCGCGGTCCAGACTTATGATCTTGACTTCGACTTCATCGCCGACTCGGAGTGCGTCGCTGGGCTTCTTGCCGCGATCCCAGGACAACTCCGACAGGTGGATCAGGCCATCAGCACCACCGAGGTCGACAAAGGCGCCAAACTCTGCCAGGCTGGTTACTGTGCCCGTTCGAACATCGTTTACTTCGAGCCCTGCCAGCAGACGCTTTTTCTGCTCTGCACGCCACTCTCGCCACGCTGCCCGTTCGGAGAGAATCAGGCGGCGCTGCCGCCGGTTGACTTCGATAATCTTCAACGGAAGCTCCTGGCCTATCATCTGACTCAGCCGCTCTTGAGGTGTCCCGGGCTTCGTCCGACCGCTCAAGTCCACGATGTGGGAGCGTGGGATGAAGCCCTGGATCTGACCGACCTGGACCAGGATCCCGCCTTTGTTGAAGCCGGTGACTTTCTTTTCCAGGATTTCATCGCTACGCATCAGCTTCTCGGCCTGGTCCCAGTCTGCCATCTGCCGAGCCATGTTGATGGACACGATGACGTCGCCGTCACGGCTCTCGGGACTGAGCACGTAGACGGAAATCTCGTCGCCAACTGACAGTTCGGCTACAGTTTCGGGGCCAATCTTCTCCAAGTCTTTCTGGGGGACGATGCCTTCCCGCTTCGCACCGATGTCGACGATGATCTGATCTTCGTCCTTCCGCAGGATAATTCCGTCGCGTATTTCACCCCGTTTGGGTCGCTGATAGTCGTACTCGCCTTCCTCTAAGTACTCCTCCCAGAGTAGCGATTCTTGCTTCTCTTCTTCAGTAATTGTTACATCTTTGTCTGGACTCACTACTTCTCCCTTCTCCGATGGAGACAGAGACAGTGACAGCGAGGGATCATTTCTATCTCCGTCTCCTATTCTCTAATCCCCGGCAGCAATGGCATCGATGGCATCGGCCAGCTCATCCTCATCTTCATCTTCATCTTCGTCCATGTACATCTCGGTGTCGAGCAGGTCATCGTCTGGGCCGAATCCCTCGTACAGGGCAACGTCCGGGTCCCGTCGAAGGGCTGCGATCTGCTCTCGAGTGGCCGGCTCCACGCCCGCCGGCAGTGCTTCGACCATCACCACACCTCGCTGATTGCGGAAGCCTGTGCCGGCGGGAATCAGCTTGCCGATGATGACGTTTTCCTTCAGTCCGTACAGCTCATCAACTTTGCCTTCAATAGCTGCCTCGGCCAGAACGTTGATGGTATGCTGGAAGCTGGCCGCACTCAGGAAGCTCTCCGTCTTGAGGGCCGCCTTTGTGATGCCGAGCAGCACGGGTGACGCTGTCGCCGGGATGCCGCCGTCGGCGATGGTGTGCATGTTGATCCGCTCGAAGGCCAAACGATCAACCAGGTCCCCCGGTAGCAGATCCGTGTCGCCCGCAGTACGGACGCTCACTTTCGAGAGCATCTGGCGGATGATCATCTCGATGTGCTTATCGTTGATGCTCACACCCTGGGATCCATAGACCCGCTGGATCTCGTCTAGCAGGTATTCCTGGCACGCCTCGTGACCCTGGATTGCCAGGATGCGGTTCGGATTCTTGGACCCTTCGGTGAGCTGTGCGCCGGCCGCTACCTTATCACCATCGCTGACCCGCAGCCGGCCGCTAGCTGGAACAGGGTACTCAAACTCCTCGCGCTCGGTACGGCGCACGATGATCTGGTCGTCCTTGAGAATCACGCGCCCTCCGTACTGCGAGATTACCTCGCCGAGGACAGCTCCTTCGCGTTCGAGTCGCTGTAGGGCTGTGCCCGGTTCGATCTCCTGGCCTTCTTCCACCAGCAACTGGTAGCCACCGCGCTTCAGGGGGTGTTTCATGTCTCGATACTGAACGTCGTAGACGCGAATTGTGAGCAGCCCGTCTTCGTCACGGATGAGGGACACGGTACCAGAGATGTCCGAGACAATGGCTTCCCCTTTTGGTATTCGAGCCTCGAACAGCTCCTGGACGCGTGGTAGACCGTGGGTGATGTCCTCGCCCTCGGCGACTCCGCCGGTGTGGAATGTGCGCAGCGTCAACTGGGTGCCCGGCTCACCGATTGACTGAGCAGCGATGATGCCGACGGCTTCACCGATTTCCACCAGGCCGCCACGACCCAGGTCGGCGCCATAACACTTGACACACACGCCACGTCGCAACTGGCAGGTCAGGGGTGATCGGACGTATACTTCCCGAATGCCGGCCTCTACAATCTCGCTGGCCGCTCTACGGTTGATGGGGTCGCCACTCTCGACGATGATCTCGCCGGTCTCCGGGTGCGCGATCGGCCCCTGGGCCACGCGGCCGAGGATGCGCTCCCGCATACTTGCGGCTGCTCCCTCGCCCTCCTCGCGCGGCCGGATCCAGGTGCCGCCCTTTGTTTCGCAATCCACGGCGTTGATGATGGCATCTTGCGCGACATCGACCAGTCGTCGGGTAAGGTAGCCGGCGTCCGCCGTACGCAGCGCCGTGTCAGCCAGACCCTTGCGGGCGCCGTGAGTCGAGATGAAGTATTCCAGCGTGGTCAGGCCCTCGCGGAAGTTTGACTTGATCGGCAGGTCGATAATGCGCCCCGACGGATCCGACATCAGGCCCCGCATGCCGGCCAACTGTCGGATTGGGCCGAAGCCGCCCTTGGTGGCTCCGGAAATGGCCATCGTTCGGACAGGACTATCCTGGGGGATACTCTCCGCGACGGCGCGCGTGATGTCGTCCGTAGCGCGTGTCCACTGCTCGACGGTGTTGACGTAGCGTTCCTCTTCGGTGATGAGTCCGCGACGGTACTGAAGTTCGATGGCAGTAACAGTCGCTTCGGTTCGCTTGAGGATGTCCCTCTTTGCCTCGGGGATGGCAATGTCCTCAATGGCGATTGTCACCCCGGACTTAGTGGCATAGCGAAACCCAATGGCCTTGATTCGGTCTACCAGTTCGGCTGTGGGCTCGAGCCCAAGTTGGTTGTTAGCTTCGGTCACAAGCTCCTTGAGCTGACCCTTGACCAGCGGAACGCCGGGGTCCCAGAATTGCATCTCCTCGGGCACAATCTGGTTAAACAATGCTCGACCGACTGTGGTCTCGATTTCGCGCACTCGTGCTCGCCCGTCGGCGTACGGCCGGCCGGCACGGGTGTAGTGGGTCTTGGCATACAGCTTGATGCGGGCGTGCAGGCCGACATGGCCGAGCGAGTAGGCTAACTCGACCTCGTCCAGGTCGCCGAAAGCTTTACCCTCGCCTTTGGCGCCCTCTTCTTCCAACGTCAAGTAATAGCAGCCCAGAACCATGTCTTTGTTGGGATCGACGATGGGCTCACCACTGGCCGGCTTCAGCAAGTTCCTGCTGGAGAGCATCAGTCGCCGCGCTTCTTCCTTCGCTGCCTGGGATAGTGGGATATGAATGGCCATCATGTCGCCGTCAAAGTCGGCATTAAACGCCGAGCAGACCAGCGGGTGGATTTGTATGGCTTTGCCTTCCACCAATATAGGCTCAAACGCCTGGATGCCCAGCCGGTGCAAGGTTGGGGCACGGTTGAGCAGAACCGGATAGCCCTCCATGATCTCGCCGAGGACTTCCCACACGACCGGGTCCATGCGCTCGATCAACCGCTTGGCGCCCTTGACGTTGTGTGCGTGTTCGTACTCTACCAGCTTGCGCATCACGAATGGCCTGAAGAGTTCGAGGGCCATCGTCTTGGGAAGACCGCACTGGTGCAACTTCAGGTGTGGGCCCACCACAATCACGGAGCGACCTGAGTAGTCCACACGCTTTCCCAGCAGGTTGCGGCGGAAGCGTCCTTGCTTGCCTTTGAGCATGTCGCTCAGGCTCTTCAGCTTGCGGCGACCTCGAGAGGAGACCGCTTTGCCGCGCCGACTATTGTCAATCAGCGAGTCGACCGATTCCTGCAACATCCGCTTCTCGTTGCGGATGATCACGTCGGGAGCTCCCAGTTCCAGCAAGCGCTTCAGCCGATTGTTGCGGTTGATAACCCGTCGATACAGGTCGTTCAGGTCGCTGGTAGCAAACCGGCCACCGTCAAGCTGGACCATCGGCCGCAGGTCGGGCGGGATGACGGGTAGCACGGTGAAGATCATCCACTCCGGCTTGTTGTTAGAGCGCCGGAACGCCTCGACGACCTGGAGTCGTTTGCGGGCCTTTTTTCGGCGTTGCTTGCTCGTATCGTGCTTCAGTTGATGGCGCAGCTCTTTGGCCAGCTTGTCCAGATCGATGCCCTTGACAATTTCGTACAGGGCCTCGGCTCCCATGCCGGCCTCGAACATGCCGCCCCATTTCTCTTTCAGGTCCCAGTACTCAGCCTCGTTCAGAAGTTGCAGACGAGCGAGCTCTTTGACAGCCTCCTTGCGCTCACTGTACTCACGGCGCAGCCCGTCGATCTGCTGGTCGAGTTCCCGCTGGGCCTTGTCGATGAGTTTGTCCGTCTCTTCCTGGAGATGCTCTCGTTCCTGTTCAAACAGGGCGAGTTCCCGCGCCTGCTGCTCTTCAAACTCGGCCTGGACGTCACTGAGTCGCTCCGATGCGACCTCGCTCAGGCGTTGGAAGTGCTTGTTTTCAATGGTCTCGCCTTTGTCGACGATGAGAGTGCCCGTAGGCTCGAAGACGATCGGCTTGCGGATCGAGCCGTTCCTGCGCTTCTCCATGTCCTTCTGGAGTTGGGCAGCGACGCCCATCACTTCGTCTGTCTGTGTCTCCAGGAACTTCTGAAGCTTCCCAGTTTGCGTGTCAACTTCGTCCTTTCGGCTGGCCAGTGACTCTTCCAGGGCGCTGATGGTGGCGCCGGTCTGCTCCTCGAAGTTGGCGGTAAGTTCAGCGATCTTCTCTTCGAGTTCGTCATCAATGCGCTTCAGCGTCCGCTGTCGGGCTTCCTCATCGACCCGTGTGATGATGTATTGTGCGAAGTAGAGTACCCGGTCGAGGTTACGACGAGAGATGTCGAGGAGCAGGCCCATGTAACTTGGGACGCGACGAGTGTACCAGATGTGGGCGACCGGCGAGGCAAGTTCGATATGGCCCATCCGCTCACGACGTACGCGGGAGCGCGTCACCTCTACACCGCACTTATCACAAACAATGCCACGGTAGCGGATTTTCTTATATTTTCCGCAATAACATTGCCAGTCGCGCGTCGGCCCAAAGATGGCCTCGCAGAAGAGGCCGTCTTTCTCCGGTCGCAGCCGGCGATAGTTGATTGTCTCGGGCTTGGTTACCTCACCGTGGGACCAGGAACGGATTTCCTCAGGTGAAGCCAGGCTGATCCGCATGGCGCTAAAGTCCTTGATGTCCAAGGTACAGCCTCCTGTTATGCATCCTTGTGCTTAACCTTGTCAGCGTGATTGTGACAGACTACGATACATTCGGGTGATCTTTGACATGGGAAGCCGGGGTAGGGGGTCAAAGGGTGTTTCTCAGTGTCGGCAAGTGCAGGGCCACTGAGCTTGCTTAGACACAAAAGCCCTCGCTATGCCTATGTTGATAGACACAGGCGTTGGCGAGAGGCTCCGGTTTGATGTCCGTAGTATGGATGTAGAAATGCGATTAGCCAGCGCCCAACGGCCGTCTGTCCCATGCACGCCACCCCCGTTTTCACAAACAATGATTATAATGTACTTCGGCGGAATTGTCAAATCGACTACACGCCACCGGCTCGTCGGGTGGTTTCTCAGGGGCGCTCCACAAGACTCATCCGAATTCGCAAGAGGTGGGGGCGGTAAATCGCAGTGACATCTATGTCGAGCGGGTCGGTGTGCCGGGGCAGTGTGCTGTTAGCATGGAGCACAGTTTCAAATGTGCCCGGCCCTGAAAGCTGTTCCGCGTTGGCACAGACCTGGATGCCGGATGGTACGAAAGTGGGTAGCTCCTGGCTGGGGCCTTCCACCGTAAGCCACTCGCTGTCAGAGTTGAGCAACCAGGTCTGGGAGGTGGTCCCCCGGTTCCACACGGTTTGGCATGTGTGGCTCACCTGATCGTCCAGCAGGAAGACGAGTGAACTGCCGTCCAGGTTGGGGGTGCGCAGCCATAGGTGGTGCGGCGTGAGTTCCACGGCCGCGGCAGCGTCCAGCTTTCCGTAGCCGTATTCCTCATCGTAACCGTCGGGACCGATGTCGGTGGCGGAGTCCTGTAGGATCGCTCGGACTTCAGCCGGCGACAGGTCTGGATTGACGGACCAGATGAGCGCCGCGACGCCATCCACGTGGGCGGCTGCCAGACTCGTCCCGCTTCCGATGCAGTACTGGCCGGAGCCGCAAGTGCTCAGGATGAGTTCGCCCGGCGCGGCGAGATCAATACCTGCGCCGTAGCTGGAGAACCAGGCCCGTTCATTCCGAAGCCCTGTAGCCCCCACAGCTACGACGTTGTCAAAGCCGGCTGGGAGTGCCACTTCATCTTCCCCCAGGTCTCCTGTGCCGGCGACCACCAGCACCCCCTGGCTTACCGCATCATCAATCGTGCTTTCCAGCAATGCCAATTGCTCCCCCGGCACACCATCCGCAACTCTGGGGCCCAGGTGAACGATGCGTGCTCCGTTTGCAACCGCATAGTCGATGGCCGCGATCATGTCGGCCAGGAACCCGCCCAGGCTGCCATCCGGCTGTATCCGCAGTACCTTGATGGGCATTGCGCTCGGTCCCCAGGTAACGCCGGCCATGCCAATCTTGTTGTTCGTCTCGGCTGCCACGATGCCGGCCGAAAATGTGCCCCATCCGACGGTATCCGTGGGGTTGGGGAAGCACTCGCCATTGTAGAACTCGGCGCCATGGACGTCGTCCACGCAGCCATTTTCATCATCGTCAACACCGTTGCCAGGGGTTTCGGCGCGATTCGTCCAAATCCTGTTCGTCAAATCTGGATGGCTGAACACGGCGCCTGTGCTCACGATGGCGACAACGAGGTCTGGACTGCCGGTCGTGATGTCCCAGGCCTGGGGTGCATTGATGTCAGCTTCCAGGAGGGCTCGCCGGCCCGTGCTGTGGAGCGGCCACTGATAGTTGCTGATGCCCCCGAACCAGTGATCGTCCGGGAACGTGCTGACGCGCCACGTGACGTTCTGCACTTCGTCCCAACCGCCTTCCGGGGACAGAGAGATAATGGTCAAGTACTTGCCGATCCGGAAGTGGCCCTCGTCGAAGTACGGCCATGCTTGCACCTTGACACCCTGGATGCCTGAGCCGCTGATAATGGTACCCTCTTCGTCGAAGACCACCGCCGGCGCCGTATCTCGGCCCAGGTAAAACGCCTGGACGCGAATGGCCTCCAGGTCGCAATCGGCGTACTCGAAGAAGACGTATGCCTGAGCCGTGCCGGAGGGTACTATATTCTCCACCAGGCGCTCGCCCTGCTGAGTCGTGCTCATCCACACGTCCGAGATGCAACTCTCTGGCTCTTGTGTCAGGGTCGTGCCGGCTTCACCTGCTGGTTCGGCTGTCACTGGCTTCGGCGCCTCCGCAAGTTCCTCGGCGATTCGGTAGTTGAGCGAGGCGTATTGGACCGCCGGGTTGGAGATGAGAGACTGGACCATCTGCGCTTCCTGCCCGACTGGAGTTGCAACCATGTATGTGTGGCTGGCAATGCGATGCAGTAACTCTGCACCTTGCGGGGCGATGAGCTGCAAGGCTGTGCGTGGCGCGACGTCGGGCTTGAAGCGAACTAATACCTGGCCCGGCGCGAATGTCGGCGCCGAGCTGAGAGCAGGCGCCGGCATCTGGCGACCCGCAGTTGCCGGGCTGCCAGTCGCCCGACTCACGCTGGTCTCCGGCAGTATGATGAATGCTATAACAAGACAGATCAACGAAATACTGCGAAACATAGGCCTCCTCTTTCTGTACAGGGGCATCCGAGCAAGATCAGCCCACCAGTCTTGACGTATCACGCGCGCTGACGCTACTCAGATTTCGGTGAGGAAGCAGGTTGGGTTGGATTATGCGCGGAATATGCGATCCTTGTCCGGCACCGTCTCCCAATCGGCCAGGAATTTCGCCAGGCCGGCGTCGGTGAAGGGATGGCCGAACATCTTCTTCATGACAGCATACGGCATGGTGATGACGTCGGAGCCGGCCAGGGCTGCCTCGACGACGTGGCGCGGATGGCGCACGCTGGCGGTGAGGACCTGGGTTTGGATGTCGTAGGTGTCGAAAATCTGGACCAGGTCGCGGACGACCTCCATGCCGTCGTGGCCCCGGTCGTCCAGCCGGCCGATGAATGGGCTCACGTAGGTGGCGCCGGCCTTGCCGGCCAATAGCCCCTGATTCGCCGAGAAAACCAGCGTGACATTGGTCTTGATGCCTTCCTCGCCCAGGACCTGTAACGCCTTCAGGCCCTCGGGCAGGATGGGAACCTTGGCAACCACGTTTGGCGCCCAGGACGCCAGCAGCCTGGCCTCGCGGACGATGCCCTCAGCGTCGGTGCTGACGGTCTCCAGGCTGACGGGGCGGTCCCCAAGCAGGTCCAGGATTTCGGTGGCGACGTCACGGAACTCCCGACCCTCCCTGGCTGCCAGGGAAGGGTTTGTGGTCACGCCATCCAGAATGCCCCACTCGTTGGCGGTGCGGATTTCGTCGATGTTTGCTGTGTCCAGAAAGAACTTCATCGTTTAGTGACCTCCCTCCGATTGCTTCCGTCTTAC
>JBHHTZ010000033.1:0-14365 GCA_046753605.1 Anaerolineae bacterium | reverse complement strand
GCGTGAGGTTGCTCGCCAGGATGGGGTCGCCCACGTGCCGGCTCCACACCGGAAGACCCTGACTCTCCCCCTCTTCGAGGTCACTCCCCCGGACGACGGTCCATAGGGTATCGCTGTCGAACACCCGCCGGCACGCCTCCACCTGGTCATCAAGGTCCGCAAAGCGAGTCACACGCGCAATCCAACCAAACGTCTTTACGAAGAGTTTGAGCTTCAGCGGATAAACATCCTGGCCGTCCCGCGTGATGTGCCAGCCGCAGGAGAAGATCAGGCGTGCGCCCGGAGGGGCGTGGTCGAGCACCGCCTGGGCCGTCCCCGTCGCGTACTGCTGCACGCCCCAGGGGACCAGCACCGTGAGCACCCCATCACAGCCGGCGACCGCCTTCTTGATGACCTCGGGGTCGTTCGTCGCTCCGGGAATGACGGTGATGCGACCCTTGAACCGGTCGAGCTTCCCGACGCTTTTCTCCCGGCACACGCCCACCACCTCGTAGCCCCGATCCAGGGCGTGCTGCACCATGTACTGCCCGAGCTTCCCCGAGGCCCCGATAATGCATACCTTCTTCATGTTCATCCTCTCATGTTCCTAAGGCAACAGGAACCCTACCTCTTCTTTCCCACTGCTGGACATTCACGCCCTTCACCAGGAGCCACAAGGCCAACGAGACCTCCGCCACGAGAGCGACAGCGTAGATCGGAGAAACCTGTGAGACGTAGTCGGGAAAGAGGAATCGCGTGTAGCTCCCTACCAGATACGTGGCCGAACCCGCCATCATCAACATGCCCAAGACCTTGGGAAGGTAGCGCGACCTGAGAATCAGGTAGCCTAGCAGAGCGGCGTGGACGCCGAAGAGCAGCAACCCGAGGTCGTATCCATGGCTGTGGAGGTCGAGGAACAGGGCTGCCAGCGAGTGCAGTTGGTCCGGTTCGAAGGCCGCGGCGTAGCCCGTTCCCTTCAGAAGCAGGATGGCCGCGTAGTAGTTGAGAAGGTTGAGCGCCAGCACGGCCGTCTGAGTCAGCCGGAAGAACATGGCGACCAGCGCAAGCGTCCTGTTGACCGGCCTCAGCAGGACGTAGAGCAACACGGCCAGCGCGACGTCGCTGAGGAACATGATCGAATCGGCAAGAAACCCGACCCGGAAGAGCCCCTCTGAGGCCAGGATGTTGCCGGCGGTAGCTGCGGCATCGTCCGGCACAATCAAGCCGGATCGAACGAACGCTTCGGCGAAGATGCCGAAGACAATGATGATCAGATAGAGGATCCCTGCGACTCTCGCATAGACGAGTGGTGAGGTCTCTAGGGTGCGGTTTGCCATGTTGTCATTCTTTCTGTTTCCTAGTCTGTTGCCTAGCTTTGTCAGTCGCCGGCCGTCTAACGGTCGAAACCAGGTGCTGCTAACTTTACCGTGTGCTCTCCCGATCAAATCCTTCTCTGCTAGAGCAGCACACCCATAATCATCCAAACGCCCCAGCCGATCATCAGCGCCCCAATGCCCCAACTTACTTTGTGGCCGCCCGGCAGAAGTTTCTCCACCAATACATAAGCTGCGATGACGGCAATCCATATCAAGTTCATGACGCCGGCCACAAAGAGCAAAGCCATAATCAGCCAGCAACACCCCACGCAAAAAACTCCGTGACGCACTCCCATGGCCAAAGCTCCCCATTCGCCTTCGCGCCATTCGGCCATGAAAAAGCCCAAAGGCGTACGACAGTGGGACAGACAGGTATATTTGAGTGAGGTAAATTGGAAAACACCGGCGGTGATGAGGATGATTCCACCCAGCACAGGGCTGGTTGTTCTCATCATAGGGGAGAGCAAGGTGACTGCATGTAGACCCCCCTGGGCCAGTGTGGCCACTGCGCTGAACGCCGTCCATACCAGAAGATAGCCCAAAAAGAAAACGGCCGTACCCAGAACTGGCTTTAACTGTGTCTGACGCTGCTGGTTAAGCCTGTTATACATGAGAACCATTGGCGCAGCCGAAGGCGTCATCATGGCAAACATCATCACCGTCCACATGATAAACATCAGCAGGAAATCTACGACTCCCCACGGCTGGAAGGTGGGCATGGCTACTCCCATTCCCATATTGGCGTCGGCCATCTCCATTGTCCTGGTCATATCCCAGGCCAAATAGCCTATGTAGGCCCAAGACAAGAATATGAGCAAGCCGAGACCGGCCAGCACAATAGCTCGGTCGCGCCGCAAAAAAGTTTCAGTGAATGTTGCTGATCGCGTGTTCATAGCGTGCATCTCCGAGAGACCTCCGCGAGATGGCCAGCGGAACTCCGGCAAACGGCGTGGGCCTGGCCACCTCTCGGAGATTGAAATCGGGCAGTTACGGCTGTTTACTCACCCTGGTAAGTGAAGGGGGAGTAAAACCCGTTTTTGCCCGAGAATTCCCAATCAAAACCGTAATCCTGGTAGGTCACACTCGTGGACTTGCTGGCGACGACCGGGTATCCCGGAGCGATACAGAGAGGATGATTTTCAATCGTGATGTCAGCCCCGCCCTGGCCTACGCTCATGGCTTCGATTTCTGCGTTCGCCACGCCGGCAATTTGCAAGCTGCGTTGTTTACCCTCGGCCTGGTAGGTCATGGGCAGGCTGCTCACACCCAACACTTCACCGATGTGTGAGACCAGCCGGCCGGGATGTCCGCCGGCCTGTCCCGTGAAGATTTGCATCAGGGCATCTTTCTGGTCTTCGGTCACGCGGTCGTCAAAGTAAAGGGCTGCTTGCCACTGCACCTCCGCCATGTTGCCCGGGCTGAGGACGGCCAAGGCAACATTCAGACCATCAAGGGCAACACCATTGTAGTTACCCTCGTCGATATGCCAGGCTACCAGCGCCGTGCAATCGCCTTCCGTGGGGTCGCTCAGAAAGACACACGGGCAGGCCGCATTACAATTACAGGCTTCGAAGTACGTTCCACTCAATTTCCATGCCTGAGACATTTGATTGCTCCTTTGTTCTGTCATAGGGGGCGCCGGCCCGCCCCCTGTTTGACTTTTCGGGATTCTCCAACACCCTGAGGGGCCGGCCTCAGCCCACTCACGTGTAGATGCGCTTGCGGCGCAGGAACCAGCCGGCTGCCACGAGCCCGGCGCCGGCCATTAACGCCAGCCACATGCTCACTCGAACATCGGACTCGCCACCCGTCGTCGGCATCTCTGATGGAGCCGATGCGGGCACGGTGATGCTCACAATCTGGCCCTGGCCGGGGGGAAAGCCGAAGCCAAAATCCGAGACATACAGCTTCCCATCCGGGCCAAAGGTCATCGCCGTGGGGAACGTGAGGCCTGACGCAATCGTTTCCAGCCCGCCCGAGCTCGTGACACGTACCACCCGGCCTGTGCCGGGTACAACCGGAGGTCCCTCACTCGTGACCGGCCCCGACGTTTCGAGGGCATAGAGCCGGCCCTGCTCATCGAACGCCACGCCGAGTACGGTGGTTAGCCCTTCGACAACCACACTGAGCTGCCCGTCGGGTGTGATCCTATAGATGTTGGCGAGCCCTTCTGTCGCCGGGAACACCGTAAGGTCTCCGACGTAGAAGCTGCCATCCGACCCCAGGGCCATCGCCGTCGGGACGTTGTGGCCCCGGCTCGCCGAGATGTCAATGATACGGCTGATCTGGCCGTCTGGCGTGATTTTGTCGAGTTCGCCGTGATTCGGCTCGATGGCATACAGAGCGCCGCCGGCTGCGAGCAGACTGTACCAGGTGCCATCAGGCTCGAAATCGCCGGGAAACGGGGTCTTGACCGGATTCGCCTTTTGGAAGGCGCTGAGGTCGGCAACCTGGGTCCAGGTCCCGTCGGCATTCACGCGGATGACCGCGTTGGGCACGTCCGGAACGCCATGGGAGCAACCGGCGCCGGCCAGGACAGCATACAGCGTATCACCGATAAATGCGACGTCGGCCACGCCACTCACCAGGCTGCCAAGAGCTTCCGAGGTCTGACTCGAAGGCAGGTCCTCGGCGACGGTGGTTCGTGTACCATCGGCGCTGATCTTCGAGATGCGGGCGCCGGTGTTACTGCCGGTGACTGGGCCAACCGGTGCGACAACCTGCTCGCACGTGCCGGCGGTCGAGTTGGTTCCTCCCGTCCCACCTTCGGCGACATACAGGTCGCCATCCGGCCCGAACTTGAGCCCGCGCGGGTTGTCCAGGCCGGTCGCGTAGACCGACACGTTGGATGAGGGCTCTGCAGCCGCTGTACCCATGCCAAGCATGACGAAGGACAGCGACAAGACAAGCAATGCAAGTAGACTCAACGAGCGATAACGAATCATCTCAACCTCCTTGATTAGGGGACGGGCCAAATGCGGGACTGGCCTCACATTTACCCCGTGTGAACGCGCTTCTTGCGCACGAACCAGCCGGCTGCCACGAGCCCGGCGCCGGCCAGCAACACGAGCCACTGGCTCATCCCAACAGTGCCAACGAATATGTGTTCAAACATCCAACGCCTCTATCAGGGCTATCCTTCGGAGCAGCCCAGGGTTGTTCGGGCATCCCGCTTTGACACTGGATGGGTGCCCGCCGCAATAGAGCAAAGATACTCTCTTGTCTCGTCATTCAGGTTTTCCGCGTCTGTGAAGTCAGCGCCACTGATGCTTACAAGATTGGCCAGTTGGACCCCGCTCAGGTTGGCCTGACTCAGATTGGCCTCACTCAGATAGGCTCCGCTGAAGTTGGCCCCCCGCAGGTCAGCTCCGGTGAAGTTGGCCCCATGCAAGTTGGCTCCACTCAGATTCGCCTCAGTCAGATAGGCCCCCCTGAGGTCGGCCTCGCGCAGGTCGGCCCCACTGAGGTCTATCTCACTTAGATCTGCCTCGCGCACATCGGCACCGCTCAGAATGGCTCCATGCAGAATTGCAAGACTGATGTCCGCGCCGCGCAGGTCTGCCCCCCGCAGATCCGCCCCCGGCATGAACGCCTCGCTCAGGTCTGCCCTTTGCAGGTCCGCCCCACGCAGGTTGACCATGCCCAAACTTGCTTCGCGTAGAATGGCTCCCCGTAGAGCCGCCTCACTCAGATCACTGTCTGCCAGGCTGATCACGGGGGCGTCAGAAACCCCGTTTAATGTGATGACCCCACTTCCGTAGAGAAACGCCAGCAAGTCACGTTTTTCGTCAGGCTTGAGGATCTTGAGCAGGGCATCGGTCCGCCCCTTGGCGAATCTCTGGGCGATCGGGTTGGAATCGCCCTCGCGAAGTAACAGATGCGACACGCCTTCGAAGTAGGCATCCAGGCTCTGGCTGCGGATGATGCGTTCCTGTTCCTGCATGGTAGCCTGCCGGTTCTGCTCGATTCTCTCCGTTAACTCCTTTTGCTCGAGGGCGTCCTCTTTGCTCTCCATCCACTGGCGATAGGCGATATAAACGGCTATGCCGGCAATGGCAATCTGGCCGATTGCGCTCAGCAGATCCGTGACTGTGCTGATGGCGTCCCAATTCACCGTATTGCTCCGTAGCCTTTGCTGCGACGTAATAGCTGTTCACCAAGACTTCCGAAGTCCTCGCAGGGCCTTACTTGTGAAAGCCAGTTGACCATTTTCAAGTACATTCTGTGACTAAAGTTGCACCCGAGACTTCGGAAGTCTGAACTCTCTTCAACGTCGCACTTTCTCCAGGCAGGCACTTACCCGGGCTTTCACCAACACCATGTCGAACGGCTTGAGCAGGTAGTCCTCCGCCCCCATGTCTATGCAACGCGCAACACCTTCACTGTCGTCCAGGGCCGAGGTCATGATGACCGGAATGTGCTGCAAAGTAATGTCAGCCTTCATCCGTTCCAGTACCTGATATCCGTTCATCTCCGGCATCATGATATCAAGAAGCACCAGGTCGAACGTGTGGGCCTTGGCCCCTTCGGCCTCGCTCAGGACCAGCATCTCCAATGCCTGCCGGCCATTTTCGACCGCCGTAACCGTGTAGCCCTGCCGCTCAAGGCGACGGGACAGCATGTCGCGGTTCATTTCGTTGTCATCAACCACGAGCAGGGAGTAACCTTTCTTCGTCATGATGCGCCTCCCATGCCCAAGAGCACTTCCATCTTTGTCAGCAGCCGAGGCAACTCAATAGGCTTTGTGTCATAGTCGTCACAGCCGGCCTCCAGCGCTTTCTCCCGGTCGCCCGCCATGGCATGAGCTGTGAGGGCGATAATGGGGATGGGCCGGGTCTCCGGCGCCGCTTTGAGCCGGCGCGTGGCCTCCCAGCCATCCAGTCCGGGTAAGCTCAAATCCATCAGGATCAGGTCGGGAGCTTCCGACCGGGCCATGGCCAGGCCCGCTTCGCCATCGATGGCTGTGACCACCTGGTATCCCTTGCGTAACAGGCGGCGTGTCAGCATATCGCGGTTTACTTCGTTGTCTTCGACCAGTAGAACCTTCGACATCAATCTGTCCCTTTCATGCTACGACCCCGGCCGACCGACGATGGACTGCCCTGATCAGGTCCCGCACCTCTGCGAGCAATGCCTCACGACTGTAGACCCCCTTATGGAGAATCTTCTCCACATAGCCCTTCAGCCGGCGTCGATCCTCCGCGGTGAGGTCCTTGGCGGTGACGAGCACGACGGGGATGGGCTGCCATGCTTCCTGTTTGCGCAACGCCTCGATAAACTCGAACCCGTCCATCTCCGGCATCATCAGGTCGAGCAAGATCAACGCCGGCTGCTCCTCGGCCACACGCTCCAGCGCCACCCGCCCGTTCTCGGCCTCGGTCACCGCCCAGCCCTCGTGCTCCAGCATCCGCCGCAGCATCTGGCGCGTTGCCGGCTCATCCTCCACCACCAGAACCAGCCGCGATGGGCTGCGGGACCGATATTTGCTCAGAACCTCCGCCAATCGATCCCGGTCGATGGGCTTGGTCAGATACTCCGACGCCCCCAGGGCGTAGCCCAGGTTCTTGTCGTCCACGATGGTCAGCATGATGACCGGGATGCCGGCCAGTTCGGGGTCGGCCTTGAGGGCTGTCAGCACGGCCCAGCCATCCATGCCCGGCATGATCACATCCAGTGTGATGGCGTCGGGGCGCAACTCCCGGGCCAACCGCAGCCCCTCCTGGCCGCCGGCGGCCGTCTCGACCCGAAACCCTTCCTTGCTGAGGAAGCGCTGCATCAGGTCCAGCACGCGCGGATCGTCGTCTATGACCAACACCGTGCTCGCTCCGTCCAGCGCCGGCTCGAGTGCGGACGCCGCAACAGGTGCTTCCGGAGGCTGAGCCTGAACCGTCGGAGCAGCGACCACCGCCGGAAGCCGGATGGTGAAGATGGACTCCATCCCCAGCTCAGTCTCGACACTGATGTCACCCCCCATCATCCGGCAGAACCGCCGGCTGATGGGCAGCCCCAGCCCCGTGCCCCCGTACTTGCGCGTCGTCGAACTCTCAGCCTGGGTGAACTCCTCAAAGATCCCGACCAACTGGTCGGGCGTCATGCCGATGCCTGTATCGCTGACGCTGAACGTCACCCAATCGACGCCGGCCACCGACTCCCGAGCGACATCCAGTGAGACGGTACCCTGCTCGGTGAACTTGGCGGCGTTGCTGAGCAGGTTGAACAGACTCTGCCGCACCTTGGTCAGGTCGGCGTGCATGTCGCCGATATCGTCGGGGCAGTGGACCTGCAAAGCATTGCCGTTCTGCTTCAGCAGCGGCTGGATGGTACCCACCACGCCCTGAACCATGGTCGGAATATTGAAGGTCTCCAGGTAGAGCTCCATCCTGCCGGCCTCGATTTTGGAAAGGTCGAGGATGGCGCTGATGAGCTCCAGCAGGTGCTTGCCGGCAGCGTGGATTCTCTGGAGGTCGGGGATGAAGTCTTCCGCCTCACCGCCGATCTCTTCGGCATCCTCCATCAGCATCTCGCTGTAGCCGATGATGGCGCTGAGCGGCGTGCGGAGCTCGTGGCTCATGGTGGCCAGGAAGGTGCTCTTGGCCTGGTTGGCGGTTTCGGCGGCAGCGCGGGCTTCTTGTGCCTCGGAATACAGCCGGGCGTTGTCCAAGGCTATGGAAGCCAGTTGGGCGAACTGACTCAACACCTGGACTTCGTCTTCGCCAAACACCTGATCCGATTCAAAATCATAGCCCAGCCCAAACACGCCTACGACCTGCGAACCAGATTGGCCGGCATCTTTACTCTGAGTAAGCGGCACGCCTACCATGGCCCGGATAACGTTGTAGCCAGTATGCGGTAGGCGATGCGGCCAGGTGTCGTAATCATTCACCGCCAATGACTGGCCAGTTTGCCAAATCCTTCCAACCAGGCCTTCGCCCGGTTTCATACGTTCGCCAATTCGTTGAGCCGACAGCCCGACCGTTACCTTGAGTTCAATCTCGTTAGCGCCAGGCTCAACCAGGTAAACAAAGCCGTAGGGCGCGCCGACCAATTGTCCAGCCCGGATGACCAGGGCTTCTAGCAATTCATCCAGGTTGAGCCGGGTAATCAGACCCAGAGTGGTCTCGTGGAGAGCGGCCAGATACTCGTACTGCTGGCGCAGCGCCTCTTCCACTCGCTTGCGCTCGGTAATATCGGTGTGAACACCGACGATTTCACCCGCTTGCGTGATATATTCGCTAATCTGCAACCAGCGCCCATTGCTGAGTGGTTGCTCAAATGGCCCTTGAGGCTGGCGGTGTCGCTCCAACCGCTCTTTGACCCAGGCCTCAATGCGCCCGCCCGCGTCTGCGTAAAGGCCTCGCTCAGCCCCGATCCGCATGAGTTGTTTGAATTGAATGGGGGGAACAACGAGGTGAGCAAGTTCGCCATGCAATTCCCGGTACTTGCGATTGGACAGCACGAACTGGTCATTGGCGTCGTATAAGGCAAAGCCTTCTGAAATGCTTTCAATTGCCTGAAATAAGCGAGCCTGGGCCGCGGCGACCTGCCCCTCCAGATCATTCACCAGGCTCTTGATGCGAGCGGCCATGCTGTTAAAGCTGTCGGCCAGGGCTTCCAGCTCATCGCCGGTGTGCACCTCAATGCGCTGGTCCAGCGCCCCCGCGCCGATGCGCGCCGCTCCGGCCTGCAACGTCTGGATGGGCGTGACCAGACTGCGGGCCAGGAGCAGGCTCGCTGCGACCGACACCGCAAAGCCGACCAGCAAGAGCAAGGCCGTGCGAAGGATCGAATCATAGAGCGGCGCCAAGGCTTCCGCTAAAGGTTGCTCGACGAAGACATACCAGCCCAATGGATCAATGGCCTCGTGCGCCGTGAGCACCTGCCGGCCTTGCTCGTCGCGGGCGATAGTACCGACCTGCTCGTCTCGCTGTGGCCGGTCTCCGACCGCGCCACCGACTGCCGCCTGAACCTGGGGCAAGGTGGAGAGGTCGGTCTTCCGCAAAACCAGGCTGATATCCGGGTGGGCAATAAGGAGACCAGCGGGACCTACCACATAGGCATAGCCGGCTTCGCCAACCTTGATCTGCGAGATCACGTCCTGGGCAAATTTCAAATTCACCTCGGATACAACCACTCCCGATTGTTGTCCGCTCTCCGCAATGGCGAGGGTCATGTATGGCTCGGACTCGTTGCGGAAGTACACCGGACCGAAGTAGACCTTCCCCAACTGTGCCTCGCGAAACTTTGGGTCCTGGGAAAAATCCGCTTTGCACCCGACGCTGCTCATCGTCACACGGGAGATGTGCAGGCACTCTTGTCCCGAGGGATCCAGGTAACTGATCTCGGTGACAGCCGGCGCCTGTTGCAGGAGCCGGTTATAGTCGCGATTGCGCTGCTCCAGCGTTACGGTATCCACGATGCCCGGCGGCGGAATGACCCAGCGAATCTGGCGTTCGGTCTCATAGACGAACTGGGCAATACTGGAGGCCGCGGCTACGGCCTTCTCCCGCTGAAGACGAAACAGCGCCATCTGGTTTTCCTGGTAGGAAAAGTAGAGCTGGACCAGGGTGCTTGTCAGCAACGCGCCACTAACGAGAGTGATGAGGATGATGACGTACTTGCGGAAGACGCTGCCCCCGACGGGAAGCATAAGGCGCCGGACGAAAGATGACCACCGAGATAGGCGGCGATCCGTCGTCTTTCGCCCGGCGTCCTTCGTCGGCTGTTCCTTCATCGAATCACGTCATCTGCCTGTGCCAAAACCGATTGTGGGATCGTGGCTCCAATGGCTTGAGCTGCCTTGAGGTTGATGACAAACTCGAATCGCGAGATACGTTCTACGGGCAGATCAGCGGGCGTGGCACCTTTTAGGATCTTGTCCACGTAGCCGGCTGCGCGTCGATGCAACTCGGGGAAACTCGGTCCGTAAGACATGAGGCCGCCCTGGTCCACATACTCCCGATTCTCGTACAGCGCGGGTAGTCGCCTTTGGGCAGCGAAGCTGACGAGGCGTGGCGCAGCACGACTGAGCAAAGTATCCCCAAGGTTAAGAACGGCCTCAGCGTTCTCGTCGATAATGGCCTGGAAAGCACGCTCAAAGTCCTCGATCTGGTGTACCTCAAGCGATTGAAGCTGCACCCCTAACGCCTGAGCCGCTGTCTCCATCACCTGGAACTCGGGTTTGTTGTCCGGCCGGGCGGGATTCCACAGGACGGCGGCGCGGGAGATGTGGGGGAACGCCTCCTTGAGCAAATCCAAACGTTTGGCGCTTTGCCCGAGCACGACAGAAGATAGCCCGGTGATGTTTCCGCCGGGATGGGCCATGCTCTCGACAAGGCCGGCCTTTACCGGATCACCTGCAGCCGAAAAGACGATGGGAATCGTGTCAGTGACTTTCTGTGCAACCTTCGCCTCCGGGGTGCAGGCGACGACGAAGACGTCAACGTCACCGCGGGTCAGCTCGGTGACGATTTCTTCGAGCCGATCGGTGCTGCCCTGCGCATCGTACATGTCGATCGTGATGTTCTGTCCGTCAACATACCCGAGGTCGCGCAGTCCTTGCCGGAAGGAGTCGCCGAACGGCCGAGAAGGACCATACCTCCATAGCCACAGATAAGCTACTCGAGGAGTTTTGGTTGGCCTGGGCGATTGGGACGGTAGAACCTGGCAGCCGGCCAACATTGGAAGACCCGCCACAGATACCCCCAGGCCGGCCAGGCGCCGCAAGAACTGCCGGCGGGTTAACTCGATCGGTTGCAGATAGCTCACAAGATTACCTCCGTCTAATCTTTCACTCCCATCATCACATGTAGATGCGCTTGCGGCGCAGGAACCAGCCGCCTGCCACGAGGGCGGCGCCGGCGAGTAACACAAGCCACAGGCTCATCCCAACAGTTGGTTCAGCACCCGTCTTCGGCATCTCCTGTGGAACAGATGCCGGCAGTGTGATGCTCACAACTTCGCCCTTGCCGGCGTCCTCGCCGTAGTTGGTGACGTAGATAGCGCCATTATCGCCGATGGCCACACCAGCCGGCGAAACAAGACCGTGGTCGAGGATTGTTTCGCGGAAACCGTCGGGCGTTATGCGGATCAGGGCACCCTCCGGGCCGGCAGGGATTCCGTTAGCCGCCATTTCGAGGACGTACAGACTGCCATCGTCACCAAAGGCGATGTCGATCACGTTGGTGAAGCCCTCGGCGAAGACCTCACGCTCGGCATAAGGGTCTTCACCCGGTTCGACGCGGTAGATGCGCGCCTCGCCGGCAGGGAAGGGGAAGCCGGTCAATTCGGGCACGTAGAAGGCCCCGTCGGGACCCATAACCACCGACGTGGGCACGGCGTCCATCTGCGTCTCGCCTCCGTCTAGGGAACGTGGAGGGAACAACGCCAGGAGCGAGATGTCGCCGTTGGGTGAGACACGGAGTAGGGTGTTGCCGGCGGCGTCCACCACGATTCGCTCGTCGGACAGAGGCAGGACAGCGTAAGCGTTGCTTTCTCCCTCGTGTGCGTTATCGACGTTGTTATCGAGCTCCCACGCGGTGATGTTGGCGGATTCGCGCCACTCGCCGCCGTCCGACAGGTGGAGTAACCGCCCACAGCTATCGTTTGAAGCAAAACATGCGCCCACCACGACGAACGCACCATCCTGGCCGAATGAGATGTCGTGTGGCCCGAAGGCCTGGCGACCTTCAGGCGACGCGAAAGAGGAGAGGCCGGTGGCAATGCGCTCCTGCTGGCCGTCCAGTATGCGGGTCACGGCGCCAGTGGGCCCGTAACAGGCCGGCCCGAACGGCCCGTCTACGCGATCCTCTTCAGCGCATCCGGGGTCGCCACGCCCCGCCTCCACGACGTAGAGCGCGCCATCTGACCCGAAGGCGAGGCCACGCGGGTTATCCAGGCCGCCGGCGATCACCGTGACGGAGGGGCTGTCATCGGCCGCGGCGATCGGTACAAAGACCAGTGCCAGAATGCCGAGTAGCACTGTTGCTGCTGTTAACAAACGAGGCAATTCGGTTTTTCTAGACATTGTGTTCTCCTTTGCTTGTTTGATCAAGTTTTAACGCTGCTACTTAGCCTGCTCGGCCTGGATTGTCAAACCCTTCGGCAGGCTCAGGGCAGGCTCTGTGGTGAGCGCAGCCGAACCATCCAGGCCGAGGGCCACGGTATCAACGCGATTTTGCCGTCTCAGCCGCCGGATCCTTCGACCTCGCTCAGGACAGGTCTGGCGATCCGGCCGGAGCGGCTGAGTGGTAGCGTAAAACAACAGGTAGGGACCGGTCCCGCTCTGGGCGTTGCAATCAGCAATGGCAACGGCGAGACTGTCGTGCTCGCTTGGGCACGGCAAGTCGCACGCCGCGCCCCTTCCTCGCCGCGAGTCTACGCAGTTGCGCCTCGGGCCAGTTCTTCCAGGAAGTAGATCTCAGGGGCTTCCAGGACCCCCGCTTCGCCCATCGCTTCCCTCAATTCTGGGCTGCTGAGAAACGTCTGCGCGTTCTCCACGGTGTCCCACTCGAAGAACAATATGAGATCGTTGGGGTCATCGACCGGATGCAATATCCAGTAGTGTTTCTCTCCACCCGCTTTCCGGTTCTCGCTGAAGGCGTCAAACACGCCTTTCCAGGCTGCGTAATCCTTGACTTTGTGTCGTACCGAAACGTATGGCATGATCTCTTTTCTCCTTGTCGAGTTTGTATTTGCGAGGCAGGATGCCGGCTCCGTGCCGGCCTACTTTTGCCGCGCCTTGTCCAACAGGTGTGCTCAGGGCAGGGCAGCAATGATCTTCCAATACTCGTCTTCTGTGAACGCCCGCAGGGTCTCGGTCCGCACCGCGCCGGCAGCGCCAATGGCCAGGATAGTGGTGGCGTACGCTTCGTCGCTCGGCGCTTCGCTGATCACCACGGCGTCATATCAGGGATTTACTGTGAGCCGATTGTAATGGGCCGGCAACCGACAGAACAACTTGGCCCAACACGAGAAGCTGAACCGATCACCGGCGGTTAGAGTGAGAGGAGTGCGGGTGTTAAAAAGTGATGCGGACTCAACTTTGAAAAACATTTTAGCACAAAAAGACTGTTTTGTCAACCTAGTGTGGTAATGCGCGGCCCATGTTGGCGCTCCACCGTTTGTGTCAGCCTCAAACTGAGTCCTACTGGCGCCATGCGATCACGGCGCCAGTCGATGCTTACGTCTTCAGCTTGTGGGCAAACCCTTGACGGAAGCTGGCCAGCTTGGGGGTGATAACGAATTGGCAGTACGGCTGCCGGCTGTTGTTCTTGAAGTAATCCTGGTGATACGCCTCAGCGCGGTAGAACGCCTGGAACGGCGACACCTCGGTGACGACAGGGTTTTTCCAGACCTGCGCCGCTTCAAGTTCCGCGATGAGGGCCTGGGCGGTCTCTGCCTGCTCCTGATCGTGGTAGAAGATGACCGACCGGTACTGCGTGCCCACGTCCGCTCCCTGACGGTTGAGGGTGGTCGGATCGTGGATGGCGAAGAAGACCTGCAGGACCTCTCGGAAGGTGATCTCTTTCGGGTCAAACGTTATCTGTACGACCTCGGCATGTCCTGTGGCGCCGGCGCACACCTGCTGGTAGGTCGGATTGGGGACGTGGCCGCCGGCGTAGCCCGAGACGACCTGTTCCACGCCTTGCAACTCGTCGAAGACGGCCTCCAGGCACCAGAAACAGCCGCCGCCCAGTGTGGCGACTTGGTTCTCATCCTGTGCGTAGGGTTGACTTGATTTCCTATTCATGGATGCTCTCTTTCGGAGTTGAGAGAAACAGCAGCGGCCGGTGAATGGGTTGTCATTTGACAACCCAGCACACCTGTGCTATGAATACACCGCCGATTATCAGCAAGCCCCGCCTCCGCCGCCCCTCTCGGCTGAGGAGCAGGCATGGACTCGGCAGCTACTCAGCCCCCCATCTCGTGCGTGATACCGGACCCGTAGTAACGACTTATGAAGTTTGAGAAAATAATCCGGTAACAGCGAACTGCTTCTCAGCCATCGCCCG
>JBHHTZ010000032.1:0-14960 GCA_046753605.1 Anaerolineae bacterium | reverse complement strand
CGCGTGTTGTCCTCCTGGCGAGGCCCGGGCCATACGCCACGGACGTATAGAATGGCATTGCGCCTGGTCCAACGTGGTCTCGTTGATCTTAGCCCCATTGTAACCCACCGATTTCCCCTGGCAGAGGTTAGGGAAGCCTTTGAGTTGGCAAGCGCTGGGCGGGGGGGCGTGCTCAAGGTGGCGCTCCTGCCATAGGATTGACAGCCCACCCGCTTTTGCAACGCGGTGAATTCTCGCACGAATATTCATACCAGGAGGTTACCATGTATCTTGCCCTAGCTGGTGACGAGCTGCCTCAGGGCAGTTCCGCCAAAGAAGTGATTGCTCTGGCCCAACGCTACGGCTTCAAACACATTGAGCTGATGTACCGCAAAAACACACAGGCTGAAGGTGTCGAGCAGTCGCTTCAGCTCATAGAAGACGCCGGGATCAAGATCGCGTGCGTCTGTTCATGGACCCATTTGTTCAAGATGGAGGACGTGGAGCAGGAACGCAAAACGTTGCTGGAAGCCATTGACATCGCAAGGCGCTGTGGAGCCCGTTTTGCCAACACATATTTTGGCCGGGGACCTGAGCGAGATGACGAGGCCGCTATTGAAATCTATGCGGAGAATCTGAAGTCCTGCCTGGACAGGGCCGCCGAGCTTGGGGTGATCATTGTTCTTGAAAACGAGTTTGACTGGGATGGTGGGGATACTGCCCAGAGCGACATCACGCGCCGACCAGAGGGTATTCGCCGGCTCGTCGAGCGGGTCGGCAGCCCTCATTTCCGTCTGACATTCGATGCTTGCAATTTCTATTTTGCCGGCGTCGAGCCCTATCCGTATGCCTACAATATGCTCAGGGAATACATCGCCTACGTTCATGTGAAGGATGGGGCGCGATACGACCCACAAGCCTACCCGAGACTGAGTTCACCCCTGGTTGTATCGGATCACAGCGGCCGGTACCTTTGCCTTCCCGCAGGACAGGGTGCTATAAACTACCACGGTCTCCTGAGCGCCCTTCAGTCTGATGGGTATGATGGGCCGCTGGTGATGGAGCCGGAAACCGAGGCCGCGCGCTGGCATGAGACGTGCCAACAAACGATTGACTACTTGAGTAGCTACCTGTAGAAAGGGGTACAGCGATGTCAGACAAACTAAGGATGGGATTGATTGGCTGCGGTATTGCGGCCATTCGTGAAGTACTGCCCCCCTTGGTTAGCCCGATGGGGAGCAAAGTTATTGACTTGGCGGCAGTTTGTGATTTGGTGGAGGACCGCGCCAGGGAGACGGCGGTTCGCTTCGGGGCTCAGGCGTATTACACTGACTACAAGCAAATGCTCGCCAAGGCTGATCTGGACATAGTTGGGATCATCACGCCCATTCCTTCCCACTTTCCGATTGCTCTGGACGCCATCAATGCCGGCAAGCACACCTACGTTCAAAAGACGATGACGGTCACTGTTGATGAAGCGACCAGGCTAATCGACGCAGCGAAAGCACAAGGGGTCAAGCTAGTTGCCTCACCCGGCACGCATCTGTCCCTGTCTGGTACCTTTTGCGAACGCGTCGTGGATGCGATAATCCAGTGTCTTGAATCAGGCGACGTGGGCAAACTGGCCTGGGGTCGGGTGACAGTTCACATGCGCCACGAACATGAAATGGAGCGCGGCACCGAGGGTGTTCAGAGTGTCGATCCGAGTTGGTACTACAAGCCCGGAAGCGGTCCTCTGCGAGATCTGGCCGTCTATCCCATGCATGCGCTCACCTGGGTATTAGGGCCTGCCAAAAGGGTTACGGCTGTCTCTAATATCCTGTTGCCAGGCCGGGAGTGGAAAGGCAAAAAGATCCACGTGGAAATGGATGACTGCACAACCCATATTGTAGAGTTCGCAGACGACGTGCAGATCACCTTCAACACCTCATTTATCAAGGGCAGTCCTGTCTCACCGATACTGGAATTGGTGGGCGACAAAGGGGTCATCGTCATCGGAGGGCGTGGTGCACAGGGGGCTGTAGAACTTTGGGTTCAGAATGAGGAGCAGATGACCTACGGCTTTGGCCACGACCTGAAAGAGGTGCTGCCATTTGATGAAACAAAGCATCTACCCGGCGAGCATATCCTCACCGACATCTTGCACCTGGCTGAGTGTATCCAGGAAGACAAGACTCCCATTGTCTCCGCCGAGCATGCCCGTCACGTCATTGAAATCATCGAAAAGACTTACGAGGCGGCTCACACAGGGGTGACACAGCATTTAACCACCAGCTTTGAGCGACCGAAGCGCTAGTACAGCATTCCACAACAGGAGAATCAAGCAGTGAAACTCAAAGACCGCATCGCAATTGTTACCGGCGGCGGCCGGGGCATTGGCCGGGCCATCGCTCTGGCCTATGCCCGTGAAGGCGCCCACGTCGTGGTCGCCGCACTCACCGCGAATGAGATCGAGGCTGTGGCTGAGGAAGTGCGCGGGTTGGACCGTCGGGCGCTCGCCGTACTGACGGATGTGGCCGACCCGGCGCAGGTCGAGCGAATGGTGCAACGCACGCTCGACGAGTTTGGCGCCGTGGACATTTTGGTCAACAACGCCGGCGTCGTTTACGTCGAGCCGGTGGTTGATATGCCCCTCGCACATTTCGACCTGATTATGGACGTCAACCTGCGCGCTGCCTTCGTCGCCTGCAAGGCGGTGCTGCCGACGATGATCGAGAGACGGCGCGGCCGGATCATCAACATCTCGTCAGAGTCCGGCAAGTTTGGTGCACCAAGGTACGCGGCCTATTGTGCTTCCAAGTTCGCGCTGAACGGCTTCACCGAGTCGCTGGCCCTGGAAGTGATGAAGTATGGAATCCGCGTCAACGCGGTGAGCCCAGGTGCTGTGGACACCCGCATGGCCCGTGGTCCGAAGGAGGAGGCCGGCACTGCCGAGCGGATGGCCGGCTGGATGCAACCCGAAGACATCGCCGGCGCGGCTGTTTTCCTGGCCTCCGACGAAGCGGACATGGTCATCGGCGCCTGTCTCGAAGTCTTCGGGATCGTCCGACCCGGCTGGAACCTGGGAGACTGAAGGGTGACGAGCGGCGCGACGCACGTCACTCGTCACGCGCGAAAAGGATGAGGTTAGCGTGAATAAGTCCTGGATTGAGTTTATATGGAGTGTACTATGACACCTCGTCAGCGATTCTTGGCTACTCTTGATTTTCAGCCGGTTGACCGTCTGCCTCTGATGGACTTTAGCTACTGGGATGAGACGATCGATGCCTGGCGCGAACAGGGGTTGCCAGGCAACGTCATTACGCCTCGGCAAGTAGAGGACTATTTCAGCCTCGACCGTGGATATGAGTACAACGTGTTTCATCCCGATGTCAACCCCAGGATATTCACTCAGTTCTACCCGCCATTCGAGCGCAAGGTCTTGAAAGACGAGGGGGACAAAGTGCTGGTACGTGATGAGGAGGGAGTCATCCTGCGTGAGATGAAGCGTATGCGTAGTATTCCCCAGTATATTCGCTTTCCGGTAGAGACAATGGAAGACTACGAAGCACTTCGCTGGCGGCTCGACGGAACGGCTCCAAAACGCTACCCCGACGATTGGGATCAGCAGGTGAAGCAGATATTGACGTCAGGTGAGCCCATAGGTATAGGCATGGCTGGTTTCTTCCAGTGGCCGCGCGAGTTGATGGGGTTGGAAAACCTTGCGCTCGCGTATTACGATCAACCCGAATTGGTAGAGATCATCAATCGGGATCGTGTGCAGCTCATCAAAGACTTCTGTATAAGGGCTTTGCAAGATCTGCCGGTAGACTATGCTGTCATCAGTGAGGATATGGCTTATAAGAGTGGCTGTTTTATCAGCCCCCGCACTTTCCACCGATTCATCGCGCCTTACTATGAAGCGGTGGTAGATTTCCTGCGCCGGCACGGCGTGAGGAAGATTCTGGTCGACTCCGACGGTGACGTGCGGGAACTCGTCGCTCTCTTCATCGAGGTAGGCGTGGATGGCATCTTCCCCTGTGAGCGGCGGGCTGGATCGGATCCGGTCGAGTTGCGCCGGCGCTACCCTGGCTTGGCGCTGCTAGGCGGTGTGGACAAAATGGCACTCATTGCCGGCCCTGAGGCGATCGATCAGGAGCTGGCCCACCTGGCGCCCGTGATCGCTGAGGGAGGTTACATCCCTGGTGTTGACCATGGTGTACCGCCTGATGTACCTCTGGCGCACTACCGGTACTTCTGCGAGCGGAGAAGAGAGATTGTGACGAACGCACCAGCGGTGCCAGTTGCGCAGCAATAAGGAAAGGAGGGAAAGCTGTGTTGAGAAAAGCTTCGCCTGTCTTCAACCGTTTGCTGGACTGTGTTGACCAGATGCCGGTCGTTGATTGTCATAATCACCTGAGAGGACCCGACAGAGACATCGAGGGGCTCCCAACCGAGCCCATCCTGGCCTTAACCATCTTGTATCTCATCAGCGACCTTTGGTCGGCAGGAGCCAGTGATAAGGAAATCGAACTGCTCCAAAGTGAGCAGGCAACCACAGATGAGAAGTGGCCGGTATTTAGTCGGCTGTGGGCTGCCACAGAGCACACCGCCTATGCACGCGTGACGAAGTTGGCTCTCAAGGAGGTATACGGTATCGAAAAGCTCACGCGCGAGTCTCTGGACCGTGTCGCGGAGCAACTCGCAACTTGGGACCGGTCATATTACATGAAGATCGTTCATGACGCTGACATCAAGGCTGTTATCGCTGATGTGCTCTTTCCACCGCCGTGGGAACGACACGTCAGATACTTTAGCAGTCCCATACTCAAGGAGTTTCTTGAAGGCAAGTTTCAGTTGCCAGAAATATGGCATCCAGCGTTTTCGCTTCCCTATTTTCACGAGATCCGCCTCCGCGAGTTCATTGACTACGTTGGAGCTTTGTCGGACTCGAGCATTACTTCCTTGGAAGAATATGAGGAGGCGATGTTCGAGCTAATCGAGCGAGCTAAGAATCTGGGTGTGATCGCTCTCAAGGACCAGTCTGCCTATCGTCGCGTGATTGCCTATGATCTGCCAGCGCGAAGCGACGCCGAACGAATCTTCAACAAACTGCTGATTGACCCGCGAAACCAGTTGGCCTGGCCCGAAGTCAAGCCCCTGGACGATTACCTGTTCCACCAGTTCATGCGCGTCGCCCGTGAGCTGAGTCTGCCAGTACAGATCCACACCGGCCACATGGCCGGCATCCGAAACCGGGTGGATAAAGCTAATGCTGCCCACCTGGCATCTGTCCTGGAGTTGCATTCTGAAGTCCAGTTTGATCTGTTCCACGGCAACTGGCCATATATGGGCGATTTGCTGTTCTTGGGCAAGAACTACCCGAATGTCGCCCTGAATCTCTGTTGGGTGAATATGATTGACCCGCTCTACGCCCAGGAATTGCTTAAGCGGGCTGTAATGACCATGCCTCACACAAAGATACACGGCTTTGGCGGTGACTATTTCCTCGCACCGGAACTCGTCGCTGCTCATCTGACGCTTGCCCGCCAGGTTATTGCCAGTGCTTTGGCAGACCTGGTCGAGTGTGGTTGGCTCGAAGAAGAGGAGGCGACCGGCGTCGCTGCCGATTGGTTGTGCAATAATCCAACCCGATTCTACAACCTCAGGCTGCAGTCATCTGAGGTCTGAGTTCCAGTTCGACTACATGGGTGACGCCGCGGAGATAGCCGAGAAGTTCGGTTGCCCGGTGTATTAAAAGGAGAGGATATGAAAACGGGGATGAGAGCCATCGGAGTGAGGAGCAGAGGCGAATGGATAGCGATCTGTACCGCCGGCTGAAAGACGAGATCGACCGGATCTCCGTCATTGACACGCACGAACATATCGAACCGGAGAGGCAGAGGCTGGGGCGGAAGCTAGACGTCTTTTACCTGTTCTCACACTACGCCTCATCCGACGTCATCTCGGCTGGTCTGCCGATCCGAGAGATCGAATGGGTCCGGGACCTGGAACAGTCGCTGGATGAGCGCTGGAGGCGCTTTTCGCCTTTCTGGGAACGGGCACGGGATACAGCCTACTGCCAGGTCGTCCTGATCGCGATCCGGGATCTGTTCGGCATTGATGACCTCAACGACGATACGTACCGGGCCATTTCTGAGAAGCTTGTTGAGTCCAACCGGGAGGGCTGGCTCAAGTACGTTCTGCGGGAGAGGGCAAACATTGAGGTCGCCATTCAGAACGTTGACCACCTCGACGTCGATCCTGAACTGTTTGTGCCGGTGCAGATTTGGTTTGACATGTTCGCGATGGCGTCTAGCCGCAAGGAGTTGTGGGATCTGGAAGCACGGGCTGGTATCTCTATCCATACCTTCGATGATCTGCTGCGTGGCGTGGACATCACTTTCGAGCAGGCGATCGAGGCTGGCATCGTGGGGGTAAAGACCGCGTTGGCCTACCAGCGTCCCATCCACTTCGAAAAGGTCACCAAGCACGATGCCGAAGCGGCCTTCAACCGCATCACATACCACCTCGACCCCTTGCAGGAGCGATGGTACGGACCCGGGGGCTCGGCCTGGCGCGAACTGAAGCCGATGCAGGACTATGTGATCCACTACACCATCCGGCGTGCCATTGATCTGGGGCTGCCGGTCCAGGTGCACACCGGCTTGCAGGAGGGCAGCGGCAACGTCATCATCAATTCCAATCCGGTGTTGTTGGCCAATCTGTTCAACGAATACCCCGAGGCGCAGTTTGACGTTTTTCACGGCGGATACCCTTACTGCAGTGAGATGGCGACACTGGCAAAGAACTTTCCCAACGTCTACATTGATATGTGCTGGTTACATGCCATCTCGCCCACCGTGTCACGCCGGGCGTTGCATGAATGGCTTGAGACGGTGCCCAGCAATAAGGTCCTTGGCTTCGGTGGCGACTACCTGTTCGTCGAGGGGACGTATGGACACCTGCAACTCGCCAAGCGCGACATCGCCCGTGTGCTGGCAGAGAAGGTGGAGGAAAGATACCTGTCCGAGGAACGAGCCGTCCGCCTGGCCCACAAGCTGCTGCGAGAGAACGCGATGGAGTTGTTCAAGCTCGATCGGCGCTGCCCGATTCAGCCGCAGCCAGCACCGGAAGGGTAGGCGATCTCTGTGGTCATTGCTATATGTGCGGCAGGTTTCTCTATACGAGGCATAAGCCATGGAAAAGATCAAGGTTGCCATCGTTGGCGCGGGTAGCAGCTACACCCCTGAGCTCGTTGAGGGACTGGCCGAAGCACAGGAGGATCTGCCGGTCGATGAGATGGCTTTCATGGACATCGATGAGGAGCGGCTGGAAATCATGGCCGGCTTCTGCCGGCGGTATCTGAAACACCTGAACTACGATGTCAGAATCACAGCCACGACCGACAGACGAGAGGCCATGGAGGGTGCACGCTTCATAGATGTACAGATCAGGGTGGGTGGCAATGCCCAACGTGTTCTCGACGAGAAAATCCCTCTCAAATATGGAATCATAGGCCAGGAGACCACCGGGCCGGGTGGTATGCTGAAGGCCTTTCGGACGATACCGGTAATGCTCGAGATAGCCAAAGATGTCGAGCAATACAGCCCCGATGCCTGGATCGTCAATTACACGAACCCGACCGGCCTCGTGACCGAAGCTGTGACCAAGCACACGCGGGCAAAGATCGCCGGCCTCTGCTCAGGCGGACTCTTTCCGCAGTGGTGCGTCTCCAAAGCGTTGAAGGTGCCCGGAGATAGCATACACTACAGCTACGTGGGGTTGAACCATCTTAATTTCGCCTTCAACATCACGGTCCATGGCCGGCCAATCACCGATGAGGAGTTCGACCAAGTAGCAGATGTTGCGACCTGGGGTTCTGTGGATCCAACGCTGATCAAGAAGCTCCGGCTAATCCCAAGTCCCTATCTTCAGTACTACTTCCACACCTCCAGGAAAGCCAAAGATTTGAGGGAAGAGGAGCATACTCGAGGCGAAGTAGTCCAGATGCTAGAAAAGGAAGCGTTTGCTGCCTACGCCGACCTATCCTGTCACACCAAACCCGAGGCCCTGGCCAGGAGAGGAGGCGGAGGATACTCCGAGATTGCGGTCAGTGTCATGAAGGCCATCCATAACAATCAGGAAAAGATCATTATCGTGAATGTTCCGAACAGGGGTGCCATCAGAGACCTGCCTGATGACGCGGTGGTAGAGATTCCCTGTGTTGTAAATGCTGCGGGGATATTTGGCCTCCATGTACCGGAAGTCCCCAAAACCGTGTGGGGGCTCATCGCGGCGGTGAAGAATTACGAACAGTTGGCCGTGGAGGCGGCTGTGACCGGTTCGAGGGATATGGCTTTGATGGCCTTGATGGCGCACCCCATCGTCCAGGATTATGAGATAGCCAACCCCCTGCTCGGTGAGCTTCTGGAAGCGAATAGGGATTACTTACCTCAGTTTTTTGGCTAAGGGTGGAATCGCTCATGAAGTACGTTCTGGGTGTGGATCAGGGACATACACAAACGCGTGCGGCGGTATGCGATATCGACGGGAATATTCTGGGCGTGGGCAAGACCTATGGCGCCTGTCATTCTATGCACGGCATGACCACGGCTATGAATGCGATACAGGAGGCCTCGCAGACAGCTTTGAGCCAAGCGGGGATTCAGGCAGGGGATATCGCCATCTTATTCTGCGGGTTGACCGGTGCCGATTGGCCGGATGATTATGAGCTGCTGGAGGCAAATGTATTGTCGCTTGGACTTTGCGAGAATGTACAGGTAAAGAACGACAGCATCGTAGCATTGCGAGGAGGAACCTGGGCTGATTATGGTGCCATCGTGGTAGCCGGCACGGGTGGGAACTGTGCTATAAGGTCGTCCAAGGGTGAGGAGTTCATCTATCACTTCTACCATGATCGCGATCTCCAGGGTGGCATAGCACTGGGACGGAGGGCGCTCGATGCTATATACAGGGCTGAAACAGGCAGGGAGCCCGCCACCCTTCTAACATCGAAGGTTCTCGACATGTTTGGTTTGGCTACAGTCGACCAATTGTTAAGAGCAGATGTGGAGCACCGTCTCAGCCTGGACGACATCAAGTACATAGCGCCGCTCGTTTTCCAGGCCGCCTGCGAAGGTGATCGCGTATCCTGCGCAATCATAAAGGCTTTTGGAGAAGGACTGGCAGAGTTGGTGACAGCCGGGTTGAAGCGCTTTAATATGACGGGGCTGGATGTAGAAGTGGTGCTCTCGGGAAGTATATTCAAAGGACCGGGCACCCTCCTTGAGGAGGTTATGACCGCCCATATCCACATGGTAGCACCCAAGGCGCGGCTGGTGAATGCCAGGTACGAACCGGTTGTGGGGGCCATGCTGCTGGGGCTTGAGGAACTCGGTGTTCGAGCAGACCAAAGCGTGCAGGATCATATCGAGGAAACTAGCAGGAAGCTGGCACTCATTAGAATCCAGAGGTGATCATCGGTGGGGATTGCTTCGGCGCTTCGCCCCTCGCAATGACATGCGGCGTGGAATGGAATGTGCCATTGTCGAGCTCCCCGCTGCCGGCGGTTGAAACCGCGCCTACCGTTGCGAAGTCGCCCTTCGGCGACTCCAAACCCAACCGGCGCAGGCCGGTTTCGCAAGGGTTGCCGCGAATTCATTCGCCGGGCGCGAAGTGGCTGAGCAGTTACCATTCAGACTTGAAAGCAGCAATCGTAGCCAAGGGGGGGGATGGCGGGCACTTCGCCCCTTGGCACCAGACATCGCGAGGAGGTATGATATGGCGACGCACATCCAGTTTTTGGGGGTAGCAAGCTATCGCATCACTAACAACGAAGGCAAGGTCATTCTCATTGACCCCTTCTTGGAAGAAAACCCGGTCAGCCCTCTCAAGGTCAAAGACCTGGAACGAGTCGACCTCGTCCTGGTCACTCACCTGGCCTTCGACCACATGGGTAACACTGAGGAGATAGCCAAACAGTTTGGTTGTCCGGTGTGTTGTGGTGCGGAGGTGCGATACTGGCTCGCTGGTAAAGGTGTGGCCCCCGCACAGTTGCGCGGCATGTGTTGGGGATTACAGATAGTGGAAGCTGGTATCCGCGTCCGGGCAGTGGCTAGCATGCACACATCGGCACGGGTAACGGACGAGGGGCAGTTTATTTCCGGCCCCCCGATGGGCTTCATTGTCTACCCCGACCCCGGCGTGCGCATTTACCACTCCGGCGATACGGCTATCTTTGGCGACCTGAGATTGATTGGGGAACTGTATAGGCCCAACATTGGGCTAATTTCTTGCACGTTGCCCCCAGCCGACTACCTGGCTGCCCACGGTTACGGCGAGATTCACGCTAATGAAATGACCGCCGACGAGGCTGCGCGAGCTGCCCGCTGGCTGGGGGTCGAGTACGCACTGGCCAATCACTACTTCAGGGCAGCAGGTAACCCGGATGTGGAGCGATTTGTCACGCTACTCAATAACCTGCATTCCGACGGGGACCCGGTGGTCAAGCCCATTATTCTCGAACCGGGAGATGTTTTCGTCTATCCACCCGAAGCGGCGTGAGCCGGTGGCGTATGCTGATAAAGCGCCAACCGGAGCGCTCGCCCGGTTAAGTACCAGGGTCCACAGTATTGATGTTCATCTGGAAACGAGCTGAGGGTGACAGAGTCAGCTTCGTATTCACCGGGAGGAAGTAGATATGACACAGATAGTTGCCGACGAGTACAAAGACCGCTTGCAACGGATTCGTCAAGCGATGGGCGAACAAGAGCTGGACGCACTGCTCGTGTATTCCTGGAAACGGGGCCAGGTGCGGTACGTTTCTGGCTATCATCCCAACTATGTGGCTAATGTAGCGATGGTCGTCGTGCCACTGCAAGGTAAGCCCACCCTCCTGATCCGTTTTCCCTTTGACCTGGGGCGGGCACAGCAGATGTCGTGGATGGATGACGTTCGGGCCAGTGGCGACTGGGCCGGCTTCGTTCGCGACTGCAAGGCTGCCCTGGCCAAGCACAATGCGGTTCACGGACGGGTCGGGCTGGTCAGTGGTGACTTTGTGGTGAATGAGATGCCGTATACGCTGTATCAGCATCTTGTTGATGCCTTGCCCCAGGTCGAGCTCATCCCCGCTTTGCCCATATTCGAGAAGGCTCGGCTTCTCAAGAGCCCCGCCGAGTGTGCTTTGATGGAAGATTCAGCCAGGATTGCCGATGCTGCTGTTGCCGCAGCAGCGGAAGCCCTGACGCCTGGCCGTACGGAATATGAAGTGACCGCCGCGGCCGAAGGAGCAGCGCGGGCCCTGGGGGCAGAAGACTGCCTGGCTGTGATCGCTCCCGGTAGTCTGGAATTGGTCGGCCCACCAGAAGACCGCACCATTGAGCCCGAAGAGATGGTTGTGTTCGAGTTCGCTGCCCAGGTCAAGGGGTATTGGACGCAGGTGGCGCGCGTCTTCCATGCTGGCGCGCCCACCGCTGAGCAGCGCGAAATGTACGATGTGGCCTATCGGAGCTACATGGCCGGGGTGAAGGCAGCTCGCCTTGGCAATACTGTGGGTGATGTGGCCAGGGACGAGTTGGCCGTGCTTGAAGAGGCTGGTTGGCTCGAATGGCGAGAGTACGACCTGGGACACGGCGATGGCCTGGACCACCCCGAAGTGCCGGCCATTACACCAGCGTCGGAAATGGTTATTGAAGCGGGAATGGTGTTGTGCATACACCCGGGTCTGCGCAAGCCGGGTGTGGGAGGTGCTTTTGTGGGAGGGACAGTGCTGGTTGGTGAGGAGGAGATGATTCCTCTACACCGCATACCAGCGACGCTATAGCAAATACCACGGAGAGAAGCTGTGTTGAGAAAACCCTCAATCGTCCGCTGGACCGCATCGGCAAGACACCGGTTATTGGTTGTCGTGAACAGAGGTGGTCACAATGGAGATCAGTCGAGACACACTACTTGAAATGTATCGCCGGATGGTGCGCATCCGGGAGTTTGAGTTGGCCGCGATCGACCTGTTCAAACGCGGTCAGGTGAAAGGGGTTATTCACACTTACATTGGACAGGAAGCTTCCGGCGTGGGGGTCTGCATGGCTCTCCGCCAGGATGATTTGATTGCCGGCACCCACCGCAGCCACGGCCACAACATCGCCAAGGGGGCTGATACCAGGAAAATGATGGCCGAGATCCTGGGCAAGGAGACTGGTTATTGCAAAGGGCGTGGCGGTTCTATGCATATCGCGGCCTTTGAGACCGGGAGCCTGGGGGCATTGGCTGTGGTGGCCTCTGGGATCCCGATCGCTGTCGGAGCGGCGTTAGGCTTCAAGATGCAGGGTGAGGATCGGGTGGCAATACCCTTCACCGGTGAGGGGGGATGCAACACTGGTAACTGGCACGAGGGCCTCAACATGGCCTCTATCTGGGACCTGCCAGTCGTTTTCGTGCTGGAGAACAATCATTACGCCGTGTCAACCAATATTGAGTATTCCGCCAAAGTGAAAGATCTCTCCATTCGGGCCCAGAGCTACGGCATTCCAGGCATCCGGGTTGACGGCTTTGATGTTCTGGCCGTGTACGAGGCGGCGGTGGCAGCGGTAGAGCGAGCTCGTCGCGGAGAAGGCCCCACCTTGCTCGTGACCGAAGCCTATCGTTTCGAAGGGCACTACGCCGGCGAGCCGGAGGTCTATCGCGACCGGACTGAAGTTCAAGAATACCGCAAGAAGGACCCCATCCCACGCTTTCGCAAGTACCTCGTTCAGCATGAGATAGCAGGCCGGGGCGAGATCGATGTCATTGATGGCGAGATCAAGCAAGAGATCGCGGATGCGGTTGGGTTCGCCCAGGAAAGTCCCCAGCCGGACCCGGCCACAGCGATGGACTACATCTATGCCTAGTACTACAGGGGACACCGTGACAACAGTGGAAAGAGACGCAACATCTTTTGGGGCGACTGCGTCCGCGATGTCGCCCGGCTTGATCGTGCAAGTGCCGGAAGGCGTGCCGGCCAAGGAAATGTCCTACCAGGAAGCGATCCGCGAAGCGCTACGCGAAGAGATGCTGCGCGATGAGCGGGTGTTCCTGATGGGCGAAGACATCGGCAAGCATGGCAGTGCCTTCGGGGTGACCAGAACGCTGTTTGATCAGTTTGGGCCAGAGCGAGTTCGCAACACTCCGATCTCTGAGAACACCATCGCCGGCGCCGCGACCGGCGCTGCCCTGGTGGGTATGCGCCCTGTGGCCGAGATCATGTTTATCGATTTCTCCGGCCTGGCGATAGACCAGATCGCCAATCAGGCCGCCAAGCTACGCCTGATGACCGGCGGGCAGTGCAAGGTGCCCTGGGTGATCCGCATGCCCCAGGGAGGTGGGGCCGGCAAGAGCACGGCCGCCCAGCACTCCCAGAGCCTGGAAGTGTGGTATGCTCACATTCCGGGTCTGAAAGTGGTGCATCCTTCCACTCCTTACGATGCCAAAGGCTTGTTGAAAGCCGCTATTCGAGACGACAATCCGGTCATCTTTCTGGAGCACAAGTCCCTGTACGCCTTCCGTGGCCTGGTGCCAGAGGAGGATTACGTGTTGCCCCTGAGCCAGTGCGACATCAAACGCGAAGGGGAGGACGTGACGGTGGTCGCCTCGGGCTACATGGTCTGGCACGCTATGGCGGCGGCTCGGATGTTGGCCAACGAGGGCATCAACGTAGAAGTGGTGGATGTGCGCACGATCAGCCCTCTGGATGAAGATACCATCGGCCGATCAGCACGGAGGACCGGCCGGGTCGTACTGGTGGCGGAAGCCTGCCGATCTTACGGGCCGACCGGTGAGTGGGGCATGGTGGTGGTAGAACAAGCCTTCGACTACTTGCAGGCGCCCATCGTGCGTGTCGCCGGGCGCAACTCACCCGTTCCCTTCGCAAATAGCATTGAACATGGCCAGTGGCCGGATACCCACGATGTTGTCAATGCCATACGAGAAGTCATGGCGTGGTGATGAAACCAACCGCGAGGTAATCCCGTGATCAAGATCGCCGCGATGATTGGTGCTCCTGACCTGGAGCAAGAGACGCTCACCGTCTACCGTGGAGACCTGCCCACGGCCTTTCGCAAGGTGGCCGAACTGGGGTACGACGGCGTTGAGTTGATGACCAAAGACCCGGCGCAACTGGATGGCGCGAGCATTCGGCGCTGGCTGGATGAGAACCACCTGGAGTTGGCCGGCCTCTGCACGGGCCACGTCTATGGTGAAGACAAGCTTGGCCTCGTCGACGTTGATCCGGCAATCTGCCGGCAGGCAATGGCCCGCCTGAAGTCGTTTGTTGATTTTATCGCCACCTACTTTGGGGAAGGCGCGCTGGTCAACATCGGCCGCTCACGGGGACTGGGTTACCCCAATGAAGCCACCAGAACCCAGGATCGAATGGAGGAAGCCTTCCGCGAGCTGGCCGACTACGCCTTGCCGCGCGGCATCCGGCTGGTGCTGGAGCCGATCACCGTGCATCAGGCCAACTACATCCACACCAGCCAGGATGGAATCGCCATGGTCGAGCGGGTCAACCACCCCGCCTTCGGCCTGATGCTCGACGTGTACCACATGAATATCGAAGATGTGAACATATACGACAGTTTTCGGGAAGCGGATGAGCACTGCTGGTTTATTCACTTTTGCGACAACAATCGGAAATGGCCGGGCAGCGCCCACCTGGACTTTGAACAAATTGTAAACGTTCTGAACGAAATCGGCTACGACGGGTACGTCTCAACGGAGATTCTGCCCTGGCCCGACCCGGATACGGCGGCCCAGTCGGCGATTGAGAGCCTGCGCCGATGCATTCCATAGAGTAACTGCTCAGCCACTTGTCGCCCGGCGAATGAATTCGCGGCAACCCTTGCGAAACCGGCCTCCGCCGGTTGGGTTTCGAGTCGCCGCAGGGTGACCCTTCGACAGGCTCAGGACGCCGCTTCGCAATGGTAGGCGCGGTTTCAACCGCCGGCATCAGGAAGGCTGAGTAGTAA
>JBHHTZ010000031.1:0-15026 GCA_046753605.1 Anaerolineae bacterium | reverse complement strand
CCTCCATGCCCACCTGCTCCAGGCTGTTGTGTACCAGGTCCCAGTCACTGCGGCCGGGCCAGCGGAACAAACCGATCTGGCCCACCCGTCCCATCATCACTACATCAGCCACCGTGACCGGGAAGGTCCAATCGATCTGGCTGCGCTGCGGCACGTAGGCGATGCAGATGTGGCCGTGTGGCCCGTGCCCATACACGTGGACGCTGCCGGCCGATGGCTGCAACATCCCCGCGATGACCTTGAACAACGTGCTCTTGCCGGCCCCATTTGGGCCGACCACGGCCACGCGCCGGCCCGGCTCCAGGTGGAACGACACGTCCTCCAGCGCCGGCGTGCCATTGTAACTGACTGAGACTCGATCCAGTTCCAGTGTGGGAGCGCCGGCGTCGTGCGCCACGTGCCTGCTTGCTATTTGTGCCATCGTATCACCTCTGTCAGTGAACAGTGACCAGTGAACAGTAAGCAGTGATCAGTGATCAGTAACGGGAGTTGGGCGGTTCAGACTTCGGAAGTCTCTGAAAGCCACTTCTGCGAGCAAAGCTACTCGCATCATGAGGCCATTTTGTTGGCGAGATCACCAGTGAAGACTTCCGAGGTCTTTTCGCCAGCTTGACTGCGTAAGTCCTGTCATTGATCACTGTTTACTGATCACTGGTTACTGTTTCCGTAAGTTTCACTTCAACGCTGCAACGATCGCGCTCACGTCATAACGCATGAAATCGAGGTAGCTGCTTGCCTCGCCGCCGGCTTCGCTCAAGGAGCCGGTGTAGAGGGAGATCAACTGGATGCCGGTATCTTCGGCCACTCGCGCGGCAATCTTGGAATTGACAGTCCGGCCGACGAACACCGCCGGCACACCAAATTGCCGGATGTTGTCTTCTAACGCCACGATTTCCTGCGCCGATGGCTCTGCGGCCGCGCTGTAGGCTTCGACAACCGCCCCAACCAGCTCAAACCCGTACGCTCTTGCAAAGTAGCCGAGAACGCGATGGTCGGTGACAATCTTCCGGTTCTCCGCTGGAACCTGAGCTACCTGCTCTCGAATCCATGCGTCTAACGCTTCCAGTTTCGCCACGTACGCCTGCGCGTTGGCCGCGTAGACCTTCGTATTTGCCGGGTCCAGCGCGGCCAGCGTGCGCTCGATATTCTGAGCCCAGATCACCACATTGTTCGGGTCAAACCAGGCGTGAGGGTCGGCCCCCACGTGATCGGGATCGTCGTCGCCAGGACCCATCTCAAGCAGGCTGACGCCCTGCGAGACGGGAACCACGGGTGCGTCGCCGCCGGCGTTCCTGATCATCTTGTCCAGGAACGCTTCCAGACCCACGCCGTTGGCGAAGATCACGTGAGCGCCGGCCACGGCGCGCAGGTCCTGTGGCGTCGGCTCGTAGGCGTGGGGGTCAGCGCCGGCCGGCAGCAATCCCGTCAGCTCGATCCGGTCGCCGCCGACATTGCCCACAACATCAGCCACGATGTTCGTGGTGGCGACCACGCGCAGCTTCTGCCCCTCCCCCAGGGACGCGGCGGGCAACCGGGGCAAGTCCTCGGCCATCTCATTGCCACGGTTCTGCTGAGCCGACATGGCTGGAGAGGCCGGCTCGCTCCCACCACAGCCCACCAACCACATCCCCGCCAAAACAATTATACCGCCAACGGCGAGCAGCAGCCTCCTGGAACTCATTCTAGCTCCCCCTCACCATCGTTCCCTGCCACAGAGCGACACTCCTGGCACGTGCCGTACATCTCCAGAAAGTGACCTTCCGCCTGAAACCCGGTCTCCTGGCCGATCGCCTCGACGATAGTCGAGAGGTGACACTCTGCGATTTCGATGACCTTGCCGCAAGAGGAACAGACGCAGTGATCATGGTGGCCGGCCTGGCTCTGGTGAAAGCGCTGGGTTGCATCCCCCATGTAAGTGACCCGCAGCGTGCCCATCTCAGTCAACAGCTCCAGCGTGCGATAGACCGTGGTCAGACCGAGTGCCGGGTAGACCTCCTTGGCTCTCTCGTACACTTCTGACGGACTCAAGTGGTGGGGGCCGGCCTCTATCACTTCCAGGACGGCCAGCCGTGGCTTGGTTAGCTTGTAGCCGTGGCGCTGGAGCCGGCGCGCCAGAGGCAGGTCACGGGTTTCTGGATTGATACGCATCGGCGTCACGTCGCTTATTGAAAATTGTTTTCATCTATGGTGGAAACTATACCAGAAGTCGCGTGGGATGTCAACAGACACTTGCGCAGTTGATCGAGTGATCCTATAATCCCCTGGTGGAGCTAACGACTGAAGTGGTTACTACGAACTTTTCGCACATCTGTCGTTCGCTGGTCCGCTGCAAGGAGACAGGATGACCACTTCCAGTGACGAGTTTCTGGGCGAACTCCGCCTCGGCCGGCGGCTTGCGACACGAGGTCAGGTTGCAGCCGGCGGACTGGCCATTCTGGCCGGCCTGCTGTTCCTGTTGGCCGGCCCAGCCCTGGCCTTGGTTGGTCCGTGGGCGGCCCTGGCCGGCGTGCTGGCCGGCATCGTGCTTGGGCTGACGCTGCTGAGCGTGGTAGAACTTCTCGGCGGTAGCGGGGAGCGTGGCGGCACCTACGTCCTGATTCACGAGACAATGGGGGGGCTGGGCGCGTTTCTGGCCGGTTGGAGTATCCTGGCTGGCAGTGCCGGCTTGAGTGCGATGCTGGTCAGGGCGGCTGCAAGCCATCTGCTCCTGCTTTTCCCCACGTTTCAGCTCCAGGCAACCGACCTCGCTCTGGGCCTTCTTGGTCTCCTCATCCTGGCTGAACTGCTCCAGATTACGCCCCGACGGGTCCTGCTGTGGCCGGTGATAGTGCTGTTGCTGACCACGCTGGCCTTCGTGGTGCTGAGCGCGCTGCCACGGCTGGATCTCGGGCTCTACCGGTCGGGGCCGGCGGTCGGTTTGGGGCAGTTGATGCGCTCCGCCGCCTGGCTGGTGGCCGGCTATGCCGCCTTCGAGTCCTTGCTGGCGTCACGGCGTCAGATTCACGATCCGGGCCACGATCTGGCCCCCGCTCTTTTCGGCACACTAATCTTCGGCGGCCTGGCCTTCGGCGTAATCATGTTCCTGATACCCGGTCTGAGCGCCGAGGTGCAACCCTCGTACGATGCGCTGACGCAGGTTTTGGCTGGCACCAGTTTCCTGCCCTGGTGGATATCCCCGTTGCTGGCTGCGGTTGCCCTGATGTTGGCATCGAACGGCTGTCTGATGGTGGCGGTTCGACAGATGCACGCTCTCAGCCGCGATGGGGCCTTGCCAGCCGGCCTGGGCCGCATTCGAGGCCCTTTCCCCATGCCCCCACTGCTGTTCGGCGCGCTGGCCGTGATCACAACCCCCTTGATTCTCTGGGCGCCGACGCAGTGGCTGATTCAGATGGCGGCTGGCTTGTTCCTGGTGACGATGGGGCTGCTGAATGTTGCGGCCATTCAGTCCCACCGCGCCGAACCCGAGCGCAGGCGGCCCTTCGTCGTGCCCTTCTTCCCCCTGGTTCCGTCCGTGGCCATCGCTCTGAACCTGGTGTTGCTACTCGTCCTTTCCCCCACCGGGTGGCTGAGCACGGGTCTGTGGCTGCTGTTGGGTGCGCTGGTTTACCTGGTGTACGCGCGACGCCACCAGGTGGCCGCTCAGGAAGGCGTGGTGGTCTTCGGCCGGGGACAGCGGCGGGAGAAGGGAAGCGCATACCGCATCGTGGTACCCCTGGGGCAAGGGCAGGAACGACGCCTGCCTCTGCGGCTGGCGACGGCCCTGGCCCACCAACTGGACGGCGAGGTCATTCCCTTGCAGGTCATCCCCGTGTCCGACCCGCTGGCGATCGAGGAAGGCCGGCGCATGGCACGGGAGCGCAACACGCTGTTCGAGTGGTCCACCCGACTGGCTGAAAACATCGGCGTGCCGACGTTCCCCATCACCCGCCTGGCGTCCAGCGTCTCGCAGGGTGTCACTGATACCGCCCTGGAAGAGGAGACCGATCTGATTCTGATGCCGTGGGCGGTCACGGCGTCAGCGCCCGGCGCCGAGATGGAGCACGTTCTGGCCCCTGTCATTCGTCGTGCGCCGTGTGACCTGGCAGTCGTGGCATACCATGTTGGTGACGCGGTGAACCAGACACGCCAGGAGCTGAAGGAGCGCGCCCGCCCTCTGGCTCCCTGGCATCCTGAGTCGATTCTGGTCCCCACAGCCGGCGGTCCCCATGCCCCGCTGGCCGTTCGCATCGCGCTGTCTTTGGCGCGCGAATACGGCGCCACCGTCACGGCCGTCTACGTTGCACGGCCCGACGCTTCGCCGGAAGAGATGGCCGAGGGGCGGGAACGCATTCAGCAAACCATTGCCGCGATGCGCGAGCAGGCGGATGCGCTGTCCAGGCTGAACGGTCAGGCAGCTTCGCTGGAGGAAATCCCCATCGAGAGTCGCGTGATCACCGCCGGTAGCGTGGTAGCCGGCATTGCCGGGGCCGGCGCTGAGCACGACCTGGTCCTGATAGGCGCGTCGGAG
This sequence comes from Anaerolineae bacterium, assembly GCA_046753605.1. GTDB lineage: Bacteria > Chloroflexota > Anaerolineae > Epilineales > JAANWY01 > JBHHTZ01. The sequence goes on along the minus strand of JBHHTZ010000031.1, from coordinate 10,519 downwards.
GAGAGTCTGATCGACCAGGTGTTGTTTGGCAATGTGCCGGAGCAGATCGCCCGTGCCTGCCCGACGCCCATCGTCATTGTCAAGCGGTATCGCGGCCTGCCGCGCTTCTGGCTGCAGCGCACCTGGGACGCGCTGTACGAAGCCCTGCCAACCCTCAGCAGCGAGGAGCAGATCGAGGTGTACAAGGAGGTGCGGCGTGGCGCCCGCCCGGACGTGGATTTCTTTGTGATGATGGGGCTATCGGCCATCATCGCCACTTTTGGGTTGTTGCAGAACAGCAGCGCCGTGATCATTGGTGCTATGCTGGTGGCGCCGCTGTTCACTCCCATCCTGGCTCTGAGCCTGGCCATCGTTGAAGGTGATGTGCGGTTGCTGCGTCTGGCGGTAGAAGCTGCCTTGAAAGGCATCGTCCTGGCCATCGGCCTGGCTGTCCTGCTGACGTTTGCGTCACTGCTGCGGGTCATGCCGGCCAACATTCCAGAGGTGGTAGCGCGCAGTAAGCCCAACCTGTTCGATCTGGCCGTGGCGTTGGCCTCCGGCGCGGCCGGCGCGTACGCCATCGCTCGCAAGGATGTGGCAGCGTCGCTGCCGGGTGTGGCCATCGCAGCCGCGCTGGTGCCGCCCCTGGCTGTTGTTGGGACAGGGTTGGCCTCGGGGGACCTGCGCATCGCCGGCGGTGGGGGATTGCTGTTCGCCACGAACCTGACTGCCATCACCCTGGCCGGCGCTGTGACGCTGCTCTTGCTGGGCTTCCGGCCGGCCCACCGGGGCACACAGGAAACACGCCTCCGAGTGGGCCTGATGACCACCGTGGCGATACTCGTGCTCATCACCATCCCCCTGGCATTGATATTCGTCCGATCTGTCACCACCTCGCGGACCCGACATGCGATCGAGCATAGCCTGACACGGGAACTGGAGGTGATGCCGGACTTCGAGCTTGCGAGCTTCGACTTTCAGCAAGACGGGGCCGAGGTGGAGGTGGAAGTGACGGTCTACGCGCGCGCGGCGATCACGCCCGCTTTTGCCAGGCTCCTGAGCGACAGGCTTGGCGAGGACATCCGCCGGCCAGTTCAGCTTCGAGTCCTGGCCATTCCTATCACCGAGGTTGAAGCGAGCCCCAGGTAGCGCCATCGTCCGCGTTGGGGCGCACGAACGAGTTGTCAGGTGACCGGCACTTTTCTCGAGGATTTCGCCCTGCATAGGACAATCCTCGAAGTGCCGGTCACCTTTCCATGACAAGTTGTTAGTGCACCCTCCGCGTTGTTGGAGGTTGAACGGTCAAGGCGCTGCATTGACAACTCTCAGCCGGCCAGTATAATTGTGCTTGCACGGGGTTTTAGACCACAGGTCACCCTGTGCTCTCTTTTTGTCGAGGGTTCCAAAGATCCAGGGATAGGGACCTCTTGCTGACTGCGTGAGGATGGACGAATTTGAGGTGGATAGTGAGCCGAATTCCTTGTAGGTGGTGGTGCACCCGATACGCTCGTTATGTCCTGGCCATCGTGTTTGTCGGTCTGGCTCTTGGTCTGGTAGGGGTGGACATCGCCCCTGCCGCCGGCCAGCCGGCCCGGTTTTCGGTCACCGGGCGGTTGACGGACCAGCAGGGGCAGCCTGTTGCGTCGGCGGAGATCAGCGCCCGTGTCTCCAGCGAATCTGATCCCTTCGCAGTGGCCGAAAGCCAGGAGGATGGGTCGTGGGACCTGTTGCTGGAGGCTGTGCCGACGCAGAATGTGATCATCACCATCGACCACCACCACTTCCAGAGGCAGGCTGTCAGCCTGAGCACTGAGCAGTTAGATACTCTCAACGAGACCGGCGCCTACAGTCTGGGGGAGCTGACGTTGGAGCGGAGAATCACTGCCGGCTTCTGGGCCGCAACCATCATCTTCCTGCTGATGCTGTTGGTAATCGCCTCCGAGAAGTTGCACAGCACGACAGCCGCGCTGGCAGGGATGTCGGCTGTGTTCGTCGTCACCTTCGTCGGTGGAGCATTTCACCCGGGCTTCTACATCTTCAGCTTCGAGCGCGCCTTGACGTACATCAACTGGGAAGTGATCTTCCTGGTGATGGGAATGATGATCGTGATTGCCATCATCGAAGGCACGGGTGTTTTTCAGTGGATGGCCTTCCAGGCGTATCGCCTGAGCCGGGGCCACGCCTGGCTTCTCGCCTTGATGCTCATGCTGATTACCGCCGTGGCTTCCGCGTTGCTGGATAACTTCACGACGATGCTGCTCATGGCGCCGATCAGCCTGCAGATCGGGCTGGCACTGGGTGTCAACCCTCTGGCCTTCATCATTCCAGAAGTGTTGGCCTCGAATGTGGCCGGAATCAGCACCCTGATCGGCACGCCGACCAACATTCTGATCGGCGCGTATGCCGACATTGGCTTCAACGGCTTTCTGGTCAACCAGACAGTCGGGGTGGTGCTGGCGCTGGCCGTGATGGCCGGCTTCATCTTGTACTACTACCGGCATGAGTGGCGCAAGAGCCAGGGCGGCGTCTCGCCGGCGCTCTATGCGCGAATGAAGGAGAACGCGCGCATTCGCAAACCGGACACGTTGTGGAAAGCCGGCCTGGTCTTTGCGCTGATCCTGATGGCATTTGCCGTTGGTGAGCGCTACCAGATCGTGCCGGCCGTCACTGCGTTAGTCGGCGCTACGGCGCTCCTGGTGTGGGTAGAGTCCGACGTAGATCAGATGATCAGAGCGGTTGACTGGACCACGCTTGTCTTCTTCATGGCCCTGTTCATCGTCGTCGGCGCTGTCCAGGAAGTGGGGTTGATCAGCCTGATCGCCGGCGCAATGGGTCGGTTGATTGGCAAGCACCTTGTGCTCGGCACCTTCGTGATTGTCTTCGGAGCAGGCACGCTGTCGACTACCATTGCCAACATTCCGCTGACAGCAGCGATGCTGCCAGTGGTTCAGTTCCTCACCGGGTCAATTCCCGGCGCCGGCAATAATGTGTTATACTATGCCCTGTCCATGGGTGCAGCTATGGGGGGCAATGGACTACTCATCGGCGGGGAAGCAAACCTGGTAACGGCCGGCATCACCAAGCGCGCCGGCTCGCCCATTTCCTTTCGTGAGTTCCTGAGGGTCGGGTTGCCGACCACCTACCTCACCCTGGCCATCGGGTTCCTGTGGCTGGTGGTGCACTTCGTCATCTTTGGTAGTTAGGAGGCCAACTCATGGCAGCAACGATTCTGTACGCCACTCGAGGTGGGGAAGCCAGTTATTCCAACCAGGACTTCGTCATCGCCCTGGCCAGAGAGCGCAACGCTGATCTGCTCCTCCTGTACGTCACCGACGTGCAATTCTTTGACCGATTCGCCAGACCAGTCGTCGTAGATGTAGAAGCTGAGATGGAGGGATTGGCCAAGTTTCTGCTCTTGATGGCCAAAGAGCGAGCCGAGAAAGCCGGCGTCAGCGCGGCGACCATCGTCCGACGAGGCAACTTCCGTACTGCTCTCGAAGAAACGGCCAGAGAACGTCAAGTCTCCTTGATTGTGTTGGGTAGCCCGGCTGAGGGGACAGGGATCACCAGTCGAGAATACCTGGAAAGCCTGATCGAGGAGATATGGGCCAACACGGGGACGGAAACTCTCCTCGTCCACGCCGGGAGCATCACTGCCCACTATCATCGCTGAACCGCCGGCCATACTGATCGACCTTCGCCCATCAAAGACGGTGTTGAGGGGTCTGAATATGACGCCGCCAAAGTGTGGTAGCGTTGACCGAGAGGGGTAGCACGTGAACAGGTTCTTACGACCTTGGTTGCTGCTGGGGCTTTTGCTGGCGCTCAGCCTGGCCCTGGCATTGCCCAAGTCAAATGCCCAGACTGAAAAACAGCCAGCTTTGGTCACCGGGAGCGTGCGCGATTGGCAGGACCAGCCCGTCGAGGGCGCCCAGGTGACGATCAGCGCCACCCAGGAAAGCGATTCCATCGCGGAGGTGACAACCCAGCCCGATGGCCGCTACGCTCTGTTATTGCCGCCGGCAATTCCCAAGACTCTTATCGTTCACATCGAGCGCGCTCACTTCAGAGACGCGAGTATCGCGTTGGATGCCGCTGCGATCCAGGAATTGAGCAGCGGACAACCGGTCGTCTTGCCTGACACAACCCTGCAGCGGCGCATCACGCTGGCCTTCTGGATCGCCACGCTGGTCTTTATGGCAGTGCTGGCGCTCATCGCGACGGGAAAGCTGCACAACACGCTCGCCGCGCTGCTGGGCGCGACAATCCTTTTCGCGGTCAGCTATCTGGGCCCCCCTCTCCGCGAAGACGTGTTCATCTTCGACTTTCAAGGAGCCTTGCGCTACATTGATTGGAATGTGATCTTCTTGATCATGGGCATGATGATCGTCATCGCCGTGGTGGAGAGGACAGGCATCTTTCAGTGGCTGGCATTCATGGCCTATCGTGTCTCCGGCGGCCGGCTGTGGCTGCTGCTGCCCATCCTGATGGTTGTGACCGGCGTCGCATCCGCCTTTCTGGACAACGTGACGACAATGCTCTTGATGACGCCGATCACCGTTCAGATCGCTCTGGCTATGGGCATCAACCCGCTGGCTCTGTTGATGCCAGAGGTGATGGCCTCCAACGTGATCGGTATCAGCACTCTGATCGGCACGCCAACGAACATCCTCATCGGCTCCTACGGCAACATTTCGTTCAACGACTTCCTGGTAAACCTCACGCCGGGCGTGGTGCTGGCCATGGTCGGCCTGGTCGTCTACAGCGAACTCATTTACCGGCGGGAGCTGAGATCTGCCAGCAGCGTCTCCTCCCGACTGGTAGACCGCCTGGCTGAACGAGCGCACATTACGGAGCCGGAGCACCTCAAGAAGGCCGGCTGGGTGGGCGCAGGGATGCTCCTGCTCTTCGTCTTCGGCGAGCGTGTTCACCTGTTGCCGGCCGTCACGGCGCTGATGGGGGCGACGGCCTTGTTGGTCTGGATCAAGCCCGACATCGAGGCGATGATTGAGGCGGTGGACTGGACGACGCTGGTGTTCTTCATGGCTCTGTTCATCGTCGTCGGCGCCATCCAGGAGGTGGGCCTGATCAGTTTCATTGCCGATGCGATAGGCCGGCTGGTGGGCAGCAACCTGGTGCTGGCGATGCTGGTGGTAACGTGGCTCAGCGCCGTGCTTTCCATGGTGATCGCCAACATCCCCTTTACCGCAGCCATGCTGCCAGTCATCGGCTACCTGACGGTGACGTTGCCTGGGGCGCATACGAAGGTGCTGTTCTATTGCCTTTCGGTCGGCTCAGCCATGGGCGGTAACGGTTCGTTGATTGGAGCCTCGGCGAACATGGTCACCGCCGGCATCGCCGACCGGGCCGGTTATCCCATTACCTATGCCTATTTCTTTAGAAAAGGCTTTCCGGCGCTGGTCATCACGGTCGCTCTGGCAATGCTGTGGCTACTCCTGCGCTTCCTGGTGCTGGGAAGTTGACCGTTGATGCCTCCACTCTGCTGACAAGTGAGGGAGTTGGCCGGTCGGACCTGACGTGCTATACTTGCCAGTAGATGACCCTTGACCCTTGTGTGCTGGGTGCGTAAATGGCGGAACGTTGACAAAGATCACAGGTTACTACTCAGCCGCTCGGCCTGGATTGTCAAATCCAGGCCACAGGGTGACGACATCGGCTTGAATCGTCCACTTCAGCCGCCGGATCTGGCGATCCGGCGGGAGCGGCTGAGTAGTAACGATGACAGACACAACATCCATGATCAAAAACCAAGTATCGACTTCTGACGTGGTTGAGGAAGTAACCCTCACCCGAGAGATGGGGCTGTGGACCGTTACGATGATCGGCGTGGGTGGTATGATAGGCGCCGGCATCTTCGCTTTGACCGGCATCGCCGCTGGCCAGGCCGGCCCAGCCCTGGTATTGGCCTTCTTGCTCAACGGCTTTGTAACCCTTCTCACGGCCATGGCCTACGCCGAACTGGGTTCCGCCTTTCCCCGAGCCGGCGGCGGCTACGTGTGGGTCAAGGAGGGCCTGGGCGGAACCCATGGCTTCCTGGCCGGCTGGATGAGCTGGTTTGCCTACATCGCAGCCGGCAGCCTCTACGGCCTCACATTCGGGCGGTTTGCGGCCGAGCTGTGGTCTATGGCCGGCCTGCCCACTTCGGCCCTCACCATTCACCAAATGACGCTGGGCTTCATGACCCTGATCATTCTCCTGTTCATGGGCATCAACTACCGGGGAGCTGCCGAAACAGCGGCAATGGGGAACATCGTAACAGTGACCAAGGTAGCCATTCTGGGGTTGTTCGTAGTCTTCGGTGTTCTCGCCATGGGGCGGACCGACGTCTGGCAGGCCCGATTTACGACCGGGTTCCTGCCGAATGGGGCGGGCGGCGTTCTGGTGGCCATGGGTCTGACCTTCATCGCCTTTGAAGGCTATGAGATCATCGCTCAGTCCGCGGAGGAGGTTGTGGATCCAGCTCGCAACATCCCGAAGGCGATGTTTCTGTCTCTGTTCATCGCGGTGATCATCTACATACTCGTAAGCATCACAGCGATCGGGGCTACGATACCGCCGGCCGGGCTGAAGGCGTACGAGTACCTGGGAGAGCAGAAAGAGGTGGCCATCGTTGAAGTGGCTCAGCAAGTGTTCCCCCTCGGGATCGGGGCGGTGGTGCTCCTCATCAGCGGTCTGGTATCCACCATGTCAGCTTTGAACGCCACCACGTATTCCGCCTCGCGGGTGTCGTTTGCCATGGGGCGCGAGCACAACCTGCCGGCCCTGTTCGCTGACATCCATCCCCGGCGACACACCCCCCACTGGGCAATTGTCTGCTCAGGTATACTCATGGTCATCATGGCCTGGTTCTTTCCCATCGAAAAGGCTGGCGCCGCTGCCAGCGTCATGTTCCTTCTGCTGTTCCTGCAGGTCAACCTGGCCGTAATGGTCCTGCGCCAGAAACTGCCCGACATTGAGCGGGGTTACGTCGTCCCGTGGTTCCCCATCGTGCCCGTCATTGCCATGCTGTGCAACACGCTGCTGGTTCTATACCTGTTCACATTCAGCGCCGTTGCCTGGTACCTGGCTATCGGTTGGGTGATCCTGGGCTTACTGGCTTACTATGGCTACTTCTCGAGAATCGAGGCCATGGAGAAACCCACTGAGATCCTGCTTGAGGAGGTGTTGGTCAGTCGTGATTACTCGGTGTTGGTACCGGTAGCGACCCGGGAGCAGGCTCGCATTCTCGGCATGATCGGAGCCGTTCTCGCTCAGGGCAACGGAGGAGAGGTAACGGCGCTCCACGTAGTACAGGTGCCACCGCAGTTATCCCTGGGCGAAGGTCGCCTGTTTCTCAAAGAGGGGCGGTCCTACCTGGAAACGGTGATCAAGCAGGCCAAGATGCGGGATGTACCCGTTCACACGATCATCCGCCTGGGACGGAATGTGGCCGAGACGCTGCGGAAGACGACCATGGAGAGCGCCTCCGACCTGATCGTGCTCGGCTGGCCGGGCTACACGAACACAGCCGGACGGCTGTACGGCTCCGTCATTGACCCCATCGTAGACAATCCGCCCACCGACATCGCCGTGGTGCGTCATCGCCAGCAACGACCGCTGCGCTCGGTGTTGGTGCCGGTGGCCGGCGGGCCGAACAGCCGGCGGGCCGCCAAAATGGCCATTACTATGGCGGCGGCTAGCGACGATGGGCCGGCTAAAGTGACGCTCCTGCACGTGGTGCCGCCAGGGGCGCGCAGCGGCGATCTGGTGCGCGCCGAAAAGGCTTTCAACTATGCCCTGAACGGGCTCGATTACGAGAACGTCGAGCGACGAATCGTGGAAGGCTCAAGTGTAGTGGAAACGGTGCTGGACCACGCCACAGGCTATGACCTGATCGTCACTGGCGCCACCGAGGAGCCGCTGTTCCGAAACCTGCTGATGGGCAACATCGCTGAAGAGGTTGCCAAGCGGGCTGAGGTCACGGTGATTGTCGTCAAGCGGCGTAGCAGTCCGCTCCACTCCTTCCTGCGCCAGACTGTATTGGAACCGACCACGGGGTCGAAGGTAGTGCAGCGGGCAGTTGATTAGGAATCGGGATTGAGTAACTTGCCTGTTCTGCTCGGCCTGGTTCCTCCTCCCTCGTACGGATATCTCAACCGGCCGAAAGCAGATACGGTATCTCCAGCATCTCCGCCACAGTGTGCAGGAACTCGGCGGCCGGCGCACCGTCCACGATCCGGTGGTCGAAAGTCAGGCTCAGGACCATCATCTGGCGCAGGGCGACTGCGCCGCGATAGGCGGCCGGCTTCTCCACGATGCGTCCCACGCCCAGAATCGCCACCTCAGGCGGGTTGATGATGGGCGTGAAGCCGTCGATACCATAGCCTCCCAGGTTGGTCACCGAGAAGGTGGAGCCCGTCGCTTCGTCTATAGAGAGGGTGCCCTCCCGCGCGCGCTGGGCCAGGTCTTTGGTTTCGCCGGCGATTTCGCGGAGGGTCTTGCGGTTCGCGTTACGGATCACCGGCACGATGAGCCCTTCCTCCAGCGCAACTGCCATCCCGATGTGGATCTGGTCGTGGAGCCGAATTTCGTCATCCTCCAGGGAGGCGTTTAGACGAGGATGTTTCTCCAGAGCGCGGGCGGCCGCCTGAATGATCAGGTCCGTGTAAGTCAGATCGAAGTCGCGGCGCAGGTGCTCCCGCAACCGCACCAGTTCCGTCACATCGACCTCGGTGCACAGCGTCACCTGGGCCATCGTCTGCAAGCTCCCGGTCATGCGCCGCGCGATGGTGCGCCGCATGCCGGCGAAGGGCACGCCGCGGGCTGGCGCTGCCTCGGCCGCCTGGATTGCGCGGTCCACATCCTCACGCGTAACACGTCCCTGCGGGCCGGTGCCCTCAACCTGTGCCAGATCGATGCCGTGCTCGCGAGCCATGCGTCGGGCAATGGGTGACGCCGGCACGAATTCTTTCTTCTCGCCGGGCGGTGCGGCGGCCTTCGCGGTTCCCACTGGCTGCTCGACGACCTCGACCTCAGCCGGCCCCGTTTCCTCAGCAACGGGAACGCTCTCGCCGGGGGCCGTGATCCAGGCGATGAGCCCACCAACGGGCAGCGCCTGGCCTTCCTCAGCCACCGGGTGCAAGATGCCGGAGGCCGGCGCCTCCACCTGCGTTGTGATCTTTTCCGACTCGATTTCGGCGATGAGATCACCCTGCTCGACCCTGTCGCCTTCGCTTTTCAACCACTGGAGAAGCGTTCCCTGCTTCATAGCCATGCCCAGCTTAGGCATGGCCACTTTCGTTGCCATACTCTGCGTCCTCCTGATCCTCCACCGAAGCTACCCGTGCCCACCTGAACGCGCCCTGCCGAATGCCCTCCGCCATGCAGGCCTCGATATCCACAATCCGGGGGCCATTGCGCGTCAGGCGGACACGCATAGGCCGGTCCGCAAACCCCTTGAGCGAACGTTCGCCATCCAACGCCACCGTCGATGGCAATGCCTCCAGCGTTACCTCATCGCCCAGGGACAGCATCTGGCAATCGTGAATGCCAACCGGCGTCACCAGGCCCGGCGCAACCGGCGCCAGAACCTGAGTCCCGTCCGGTCCCACCCGAAGGTGCATGCCCAGCTCATCATCGGGACCGATGAGCTGAATCCGACTCCCGATGGCAGACATGCCGACACTGTCGGACGTAGCTTGCGCAAGCACGATCTCGCGGATGCGCGATGGGTCCCACAACGCCCGGCTGGCGATGAACAGATCGCTTGAGACAACCACGTCAACCAACGCAATGTCAAGCAGTGCACCGTCCCGATAGATCTCCAGTCGCTTGGCGACGCAACTGACTTTCTCTGGATCAACAGCGCCGGTTGCGATCAGACCGGCGGCCAGGCCGGCCACGGTCCCCTCGACCATGTAGGGCACGACGTTGTTCGTGCCGGTGGAAATGGGAACCAGTGGAACAGCCTCGCTCTCCTTGGCCACGGCCCGATTGGTGCCATCGCCGCCCAGCGTGATGATGCAGCCGGCCTCTATCTCTCGAAACTGGCGCGCAGCTTCCGTCGAATCTCGTTCGTCGGCGCGAACTTCCATCGACAGGAATGAAACGTCCAACGCCACCTTCAAATCCTCAATCGCGTGCTCACCCAGACCGTAGTAGTCTGGCATGAAAACGGCGCGTTGGACGCCCATCGCCTCCAGAGCAAGCAGGATGCGGCGGAGGATGTTGACCTTTTCGTTGTTATCGAATACGGAACTTCGGGCCACCAGCCGGCGAATATCTTTACCCGAGGCTGGATTGGCAATGATTCCAACAGTGGACACAATCACATATCCTAAAAGTATCGACAGAGGGAGTTGGCCCACCGGACCGGCGAGCAACCCCCTCCGTCATTAGCATTCACCGCCGCCATCTCTGCGTAGTAACCGCTTATGAACCTTGAGAAAACAACCCGGTGACAGCGCGTCGCTTCTCAGCCGGTACCCGCTCATATGTCATGGCGCACACCCCGGGCGCGACCTTGGGAATGTCAATGGGT
>JBHHTZ010000030.1:0-15055 GCA_046753605.1 Anaerolineae bacterium | reverse complement strand
CCGTGGATGTGGCCGTGGGCGTCGGCGGTGGTACGCGGGTCCGCGTGGCAGTGGGTGTCGCTGTCGGCCAGGCTTCTTGAGTCGAACTCGTCGTCACCGAGATTGCACGTTGCGGCAGAGGAACACGATGCGGAATTCCAGCCGAATCGATCCACTCAAAGTACGAGGTGCGGGAATCGACCCAGTCCGTCGTACCGGAAAACACAGGTAGAAGGGTACCGGTGATATTGGTCGAAACACGCAAGCGGAGATCGACAGACTGCGGCGCGCCAATCGTCAGATTCTCAAAGTTGATACGAACGCCGCCGGCCGCAACGTCAGAGACAGCGGGTGACAGGAGCTGCACGTACTCGGACGGCGCCAGCACCAGAGAGGCGCGTGGGGCAACCAGGGTGCCACGGTCGATCTGGCTCATCCTGCTATAGAAGTCGCGCATCATTCGGGGAACCATCCCACTCAGCATCGAGAAGTCGTAGACATTCTGGAGATTGGGTTGATAGTAGACCGTTCCACCGGTTGCCTCAGCCAACTCCCGCAGCGGTTTCAGATAGGGGAACCGCATGCGGCTTCCGGGTTCATTCCCCATCGGGATCACATTGACGCGAATGCCATAGGCCGTGGCCAGGTCAATGAGCTCGGGGATTTGATCCCGGTCATCATCCATCACAGGGCCGCGGTTGGCAACGAAGATTTCAACGGGATAGCCCCGCTCTGCGTACTGGATTGCGATGTCCAAAGTCTCGGTGAGCGCGTGAGTGAACTCATACCAGCCAGTCGGGCCATGCTCCACCAGAGCAGCTATGGATGGACGGGGAGCGAGACAGGGATTGTGCAGCATCATGCTGCTCCCGTCCGGTCCACTGACCAGCCCGATCATGCCATCGCAGAGGCCGCTTTCGGTCCAGAAGCCGTGCAGCATGTCCAGGGCACTCCCCCACGGTTCGTACCTGAAGCCCAGCGGCTTCAAGTCGTTGAGCAACTCAGACCGGTCGGGTTCGCTGATCCCACGCCATATTGCGCGCAGCGTTTCCGTGGGGTCTGAAGATTGGGGAGCAAAGCCGTGGTTCAGCAGCACAGTGGTCAGCATTGCCTGCTGGCTTGGCCCGAAGCTGTCTCCACCCTCGAAGCGTGAGCCGTATGTCATGTAGGTGCTGAGGTCCAGGTCCCAGACCTGCACGGCTCCGGTTAGCGGAACGGCGGTAAACCGGAGGACGAACTCCTCCCCGTCGATGAATTCCAGCTTGGGTGTCGGTGTGAACCAGAAGCCCACACGCGGTCCCGGCTGGTCCATAGGGGGGAGCGGCTCAGTCAGAATAGTGGGGTCGGCGGTCGCAGCTACGGCACTGAAGGCAAAGGCGCCAAGCACAACCAGGACCACAAGCGCTATTCGCGTTATGCCTCGATTCATAGGCCAAGAGCCCCCGTAGGACAGGGTGGGGGGACAACCCAGGATGTCTGATGTGAGGCCGAAACACGCGACAGAACCTGATATACGTGATAGACGTGTGGTGGGCCAAGACGGATTGATACAAGCATTATCCAGGACTACATTCGGTCGGGCGCGACTTTTCTGCTTGGGCGTTTAGGGCGTCGCTGTCGCCCCAGATCCAGAACATGGATCTCGTGATAGCCTGGTTCCGGTCAGACACGCTACATGTCAGTAGACAGTTCCAGGTGTTGAGAATTCGGGTCTTCGGCAAATCCTCGGGCCTGGCTGAGGATAGACTCTGCCGAACCGCCAAGACTCAGGACACCGCGTCTGCAACATTGAAGCTGGCGCCGACGTGGGTGGAGGGGACCCCTGAGGGGCAATACCGGGACAGATTTCACAGTAACAGTAAGGGCTGATTGGTTTTGAGAAGCGCCCCCTGTCGGCTGCACGTTGCAACCGTGTGTATTGTACCCGAATTCTCACTCTCTTGTCAATAGTTAACGCAGGGCGATAGCCATACATTTCGGTCTCGTGCCCTACGATCTTTGTACGGGCGTCATACGGATACCCTATGATCATTTTGGCCGTTTCCGCGCCGAGGCCGCTCGCAATGCGAGCGGCCCGTAGCCCGCGAAACTCTTCAGTTCTGACGCCCGATCTCCGAACCTTGTCAGGCCATTATCCCCGGTGTCTGCCACTGGCAGGCCGGCTGTCCCCGAGAGGGGTCGGGTATCCGACGAGAGCTATTGTACCCGATTTGCCGGCATTTGTCAACCGCCGGGCCGGGCACGCGCGCGACGCCCCGGTCCGCCCCACTCGCCCCAACCCGCGGCGGCGTGCCGTGTTCAACCCGATTGGACGCGATAGGGCGTTTGTGCTATACTTGGTCAGGGGAACGAATGTTCTATAAACTGAAGGAGGGATAGAATGGCTGAATACACTGAACACGCACCGGGCATGTTCTGTTGGGCGGAACTGGCCACGAGCGACACCTCGGCGGCGAAGGCGTTCTACACGGAGCTTTTCGGTTGGAGTATCAATGACGTGCCGATGGGTGAAGAGGGCGTCTACACCATGTTGCAGATCCGTGGGAAAGACGCGGCTGCCCTGTACGAGTTGAACGGGGAACAGCGCGCACAGGGTGTTCCACCCCACTGGATGGCTTATGTTTCAGTAGTCAGCGCGGATGACGTTGCAGCGCGGGCCAAATCCCTGGGCGGGACATTGCTCATGGAGCCTTTCGACGTGTTGGACTCGGGGCGCATGGCGCTGGTGCAAGACCCAACCGGGGCTATGTTGTCGGTGTGGGAAGCGGGCCAGCATGTCGGTGCTCAGGTTGCGAATGAGCCGGGTGGACTGACCTGGGCCGAGCTTATCACGACTGACACCGACGTGGCCGGCAAGTTCTACACGCAACTGTTCGGCTGGGACGCGGAAACGGCGGACATGGGTGGAACTACCTACACCAGCTTCATGAGTGGTGGTCAGCCGGCGGGCGGGATGATGCAGATGCCTGAGGAATTGGGCGACGTTCCACCTCACTGGATGGTGTACTTCGCCGTCGTGGATTGCGACCGCAGTGTTGATCAGGCCGCGGGTCTTGGCGCACGGATCCAGGCGCCGCCGACCAACATCGAGGGTGTTGGCCGATTTGCAGTTGTGCAGGATCCGCAGGGCGCTGTCTTCTCGGTCATCAAGCTGACAACTCCGGCGTAGCGTGCCGGCGCGCCGGCAAGGAGAACCACGGATCAACAGAAAATCGCGGATCACTGCCGATCCCCATCCGTGTGTTTCTGCGCATCCGTGGTTCTCGCCGGCCCGCGTCACTCCGATCTCCGCATCGGCGGCGTGCTTCGAGAGCGTATGGGTCAGGGTACAGTCAGCTCATCCCTGCTGGTCCCCAAACCAGCTTTCACCAAAGTCCCGAGCCAGGTCAACAAAGGACTGCCGCACCTGCTCCCAGGGCAAATCGATCAGCAAGTCAGGTTGCACATCCCGGTCAGCGTTGTCGAACAACACCAAGCTCTCGATCGCCATCAACTCGAAATCGCGGACGTAGGGGTACTTGTTCCCCGCCACAGCCAACAAATCCGGAACCGAAATCTCCTGAGCTATGGCGTAGAGGTCGTAAAAGTCTTTGCGACTTCCCCGGGTGATCAACGCATCCAGCTTCATCAGACCCACGTCCACAATTGAGGCAACGACAACGCCTTCCACGCTGTCGGTTGGCTCTAGGAGCGAGTAGCTATAGCTGAAGAAGCCGACGTGCAGGTCGGGGACTTGCAGTAACAGGTTCCCATCCACATCTTCCAGGGCCTGCGGGCTGTGAGGGGCCAGGGCGTGCAGGATCTCCAGTCGAGTTTCTCGCATGACTCGATCGGTGGTCGAGAAGAAGTCTAGATCGACCGATCGCCGATGACCCAGGCGCAGGGCCAACGCGGTGCCGCCGGCCAGATAGAAGCGCTGCGCAAAGGGCTGCTGCCCAATGAATCGCAGCAGATCGCGCATCTGAGGCGTGATCGCTTCCCAGTAAACAGGATCTAGTGCGGCCATATCTGTTGTCCTTCCGGGCGCAGCCGGCGAGCAGGAGGCAGGCCCAACAACACGCACCACAGGTTGTAGCGACGCCAGGGTAGCCGGCGTGCACCCAGCCGTTCCACCCACTCGGAGACCCGCACCCGGCCGTAGCGATCGAAGAGCCAGTGTAGTTCGCGCCGGTCACCGTAGGCCAGGACGCGCTCAATCAACAACTCCTCATGCTGCGTCGGGTCCAGACGTTCCAGGTCATACTCCTGAAAACAGGGGGCCAGGCTGCGGGGTATGCCGGCGGCTGTCATTTCAACTGCGGCGTGAGTCGCCTGATCTTTCATCTTCTTCCTCTTCGTGGACGAGCATGGTTGTCCTTCAGTCGTGGGCATGCCCCGCTACCCAGGCTCAGCTCTCATAAACAATCGAATCAAGGGGCCGGCCACATTCTACCACGACACCCGCCGGCCGGCAAGGAGAACGGCGGATGTGCAGGAAAGCGCGGATCACCCCTACCCCAATCCGTGCCTTCCTGCCAATCCGCGGTTCTCCTTGCCTATAGGCGCGGCCGGGAGTATACTTGCCAACTCCGTAGATCATCTCTAAAGCAACCGAACTGGAGTGAATCTGTGAACCTGCGGCAATGGAGCGCCTTCTGGCTGCTCAGTCTAATCTGGGGCGCTTCTTTTATGCTCATCAAGATCGGCCTGCAAGGGATGGGGACGCTCACGCTGGTGACATTTCGCATAGCCCTGGGCGCCCTGGCGTTGTGGATGGTCGTGCTGTGGCGCCGGCTGCCGCTGCCCAGAGCCGGCGCCACGCTCGGCGCGCTGGTGTTGATGGGGTTGTTCAACAACGCCATCCCCTTCACGCTCATCACCTGGGGTGAGACAACCGTGGACAGCGGCCTGGCGGCCGTCCTGAACGGCACCGTGCCGCTATTCACAATCGTCATCGCGCACCTGTGGCTGCGTGACGAGCGCATCACCTTGCCCAAGGTCATCGGCCTGCTGGTAGGATTCGCCGGCGTCATCATGGTGATCCACGGGGGCGCGGCCGAGTTGAGCCTCGCCACATTACGCAGTGGTGCGTTGAGCGGGCAACTGGCCGTCGTCCTGGCCTCGGCCAGCTATGCCGCCGCGGCCGTGTTTGCCCGCCGATACTTGCAGAACGTGCACGCTTTTGTCCTGGCCGCGATCCAGTTGACAGCCGCCACCCTGTTCATATCGGCCGCCCTGTTCCTCTGGGAGTGGCCTCCCGCCCTGCACACCTCCGCTGTGGCACCCCTGTTGGCCGTCGTGACGCTGGGCGTGGTCAACACAGGTGTCGCCTACATGCTCTTCTTCTCCTTGCTGAGCCAGGTGGGGGCCACCCGAACCACGCTGGTCACATACGTAATCCCAGCCGTCGGCCTCTTCCTGGGCTTCGTCTTTCTGGGTGAACCCTTGAGCCTGGCTGTTATCCTGGGATTCCTGCTGATCGTGGCCGGCGTGCTCCTGGTCAACAACCAGCTTGTCCAACGCCAACCGAACCCTTATGATGGGCGAAGGTCTCCGACCGAGCCCGTTCCACCTCGGTCGGAGACCTTCGGCGATCGGCATGAGACTTTGCATTGCAGCCGGCGAAAAAATCAAGTATAATTGAACCAGATGTGTACGAGGGGTGACTTGATTACTCATCCTCCCGCAGGTTTGAATCTTCTTTCGCCGAAGATTGCGGCTAGAGACCTTGCCTCAAGGGCAGAAGCAGCGTTCATCGCAACCTGCGGGAGGGTGGCTGAGTAGGTGACTCGAAGGACAAAGTATGCGTAAGCTTGCTGCATTTCGTGTCTTCAATCTGTTCCTGATCGTTTTCTCCCTCCTCTCACTCCTCATGCCGCCGGCCCATGCTCAGGGACCGGCGACAGTCGATGTGCTGACTGTCGAAGGGGCTGTGACGCCTATCGTCGCGCGCTACATCGAGCGAGGAATTCGAGAGGCGGAGTTCAATGGTGCAGAACTCCTGGTGATTCGCCTGGACACGCCAGGCGGCTCCGTGAACGTGATGCAGGAAATCGTCCAGGCCATGATTGCCGCCGATGTGCCCATCGCCGTCTACGTGGCGCCGGATGGCGCGCAGGCCGTCTCAGCCGGCACATTTGTTGTGCTGGCCGGCCATATCGCCGCAATGGCCCCCAACACGAGGATCGGGGCCGCCTCGCCGGTCGGCGGCCAGGGTGAGGACTTGCCCGAAACGGAGAAGGCGAAGGCAACCAACGTTCTGGTCGCACAGATCAAGAGCCTGACCGACCGACGGGGAGAGCGAGCAGTGGCATGGGCCGAAAAGGCGGTGCGGTCGGCTGAGGCTGCAACAGCACAAGAGGCCCTGGACGTCGGAATCGTCGATATGATCGTTCCCAGCGTGGACGCGCTGCTCGCTGAGGTTGATGGACGGGAAGTCAAGTTGCAGACGCGAACCGTCGTCCTCCAGACAGCCGGCGCGAACACGGTCGATCTGCCGATGACCTTGGTCGAACAATTCTTGCACACCCTCACTGACCCGAACATTGCCTATATCTTGCTGATCCTCGGCATTAACGGCCTGTTGTTCGAGCTGGCCAACCCGACCGGATTCCTGGCCGGCGTGATTGGGGCCATCTGTCTGGTGATGGGGTTCTATGCGCTGGGTGTGCTTGGCGTCAACTATGCCGGCCTGGCCCTGATCGCGTTGGCGTTTGTGCTGTTCGTCGTAGATATCAAAGCACCGACACATGGTGTTCTCACTACCGGCGGTATCATCTCTTTCGTTCTGGGTTCACTAGTCCTGTTCAACACCCCCTTCTATTCCGTGTCGCGAGGGCTGATTGCCAGCGTTGCCATCGTCACCGCCGGCTTCTTCGCCTTTGCCATTGGCGCCGCCGTGCGCGCTCAACGCCGGAAGCCGACTACTGGTGTGGAGGGTCTCATTGGGGCCATAGCGGAGGTGCGCAGCGATTTGGACCCCGAAGGCATGGTCTTCCTGCAGGGTGAGCGCTGGAAGGCACGGACGGAGGGGGAGCCCATGAAGAGGGGTGAGATGGTTCGGATTCTGGCAGTAGATGGCTTCGAATTGGTCGTGGCGCTGGCCGAGTCTCCCGAAACCCCGAGTACGCGGGAGATGAGTAGCCAAACCGCTCAAACGGTATGATGTCATTGCCCAACAAAAGCACTCACACTCCGGAGGGCTCAGCCGAACGGAGTCCTCTGATGTCTCATAAACGTGTTGTCTTTTAGTCCCAATACCTTTCAAATAAGAGGAGCAAGGCATCCCCAGATGCCGTTCGCACGTAGGCGTGCTCACTCCTCGGTTGTTATTTGAAAGGTATTGCTTTTAGTCCCATATCGAGGAGGTAAATCGATGCTTGGTGGACTGACGTTTGTAGTGGTGGTGATTCTGGCGATTTTGATCTTCGCCGGCGCCGCTGTTAAGGTTGTTCAGGAATACGAACGGGGTGTCATCTTCCGGCTGGGCCGGCTGATGGGCGCCAAAGGCCCTGGGCTGTTCTTCATCATCCCCATCGTAGATCGGATGGTAAAAGCCGATCTGCGGGTTATCACACTGGACGTGCCGAGCCAGGAGGCGATCACGCGAGACAACGTGACGGTCAAAGTCAACGCCGTTGTGTACTTCCGCGTTGTGGACCCGTCGGCTTCTATTGTGAACGTCGAGGACGCCCGGCGTGCCACGTGGCAGTTGGCACAAACCAGCCTGCGCAACGTCATCGGGCAGAGCGAGTTGGACGAGCTTCTGGCCCACCGCGAGCGCGTGAACACCAAGCTCCAGCAGATCATCGATGAGCAGACGGAGCCGTGGGGGATCAAGGTGAGCGTGGTGGAGGTGAAGGACGTTGAGCTGCCACCGTCCATGCAGCGCGCAATGGCCCGGCAGGCCGAAGCGGAGCGTGAGAAGCGGGGCAAGATCATCCACGCCGAAGGTGAGTACCAGGCTGCTCAGAGACTCTTGGACGCGGCTCGGCTTCTTCAAGAGGCGCCGGCGGCGATTCAGCTCCGCTATCTCCAGACCCTCACCGAGATCGGCGTCGAGCAGAATACCACTGTCGTCTTCCCGCTGCCAATCGACATGATCAGCAAGCTTGTAGCATCCGTTACGGATGAGAGCGTGCGAAAGCCAGCCTCGGAGTAAGCAGGAGAGCAAAGGGGCTGGGGAGCGTGGGTGCGCGGGTGCAGAGGAGCAGGGGGGCATTCACCCCTGCACCTTTGCTCCCCTGCACCCCGGCTCCCTAGCTCCCTAGCTCCCTAGCTCCACGGCTCAGCAAAGGGGGGGAACGAGCGATGAACGAGTGGCTGGAACGCCACCGCGGCTACCTCATCGTTATCTTGTTGAACTTCATCGGGATGGCCGGCATCTTCCTCATGGTACGCCGGCCCACACAAGGTCTCGTGGAAATCCTGCCCCCGCCCACAACGACGCCGGCGCCCACCGCCACGCCGGTGATCCTGACGGTATACGTTAGCGGCGCCGTTGCCGAGCCGGATGTCTACACGCTGCCGGCGGGCAGCCGCGTCAAGCAGGCCATTGAAGCCGCCGGCGGCTTCGCGGAAGATGCGGTCGAAGCCGGCGTCAACCTGGCCCAGGCGCTGGTGGACGGTCAACAGATCTACGTCCCTGGCCAGGGCGAGATGACAGCGCCGGCAGCCGCCATCGGGGGCTCGCTCGCCAGCGCTTCGTCTTCTACCGGCTCGGCGGGACCGGTCAACATCAACCGGGCGTCGGTAGAGCAACTGTCCACGCTGCCGGGGATCGGGCCGGCCATTGCTGGCCGCATCATTGAGTACCGCGAAAGCCATGGCGGCTTCCGCGTCATCGAAGATATCAAGCAGGTCAAGGGCGTCGGAGATGCGACCTTCGACAAACTCAAGGACTTGATCACGGTGAACTAATACTCTGAAAGAGATTCGTAGTAACGACTTCAGTCGTTTCCAGTACGAGAACCGCTGAAGCGGTTACTACGGACTTGGTTCAACAACGTCTCATTCCAGGAGGTTAACGTGGCAACCAAACTTTCTCCCGCCGAACTCCGCCGAACCATGGACCCGGCCAGTTTTCCCTTCGCGACCACAGAAGAGCTGCCCAAACTCGAAGGGATCATCGGCCAGCCGCGAGCGGTAGAAGCGCTCCAGTTCGGCCTGGACATCCAGGACCCCACCTTCAACATCTATGTGGCCGGCCCGCCCGGCACAGGCCGCACCACCGCCGTTCAGTCTTTTCTGGAGGAACTCGCCAGCCAGAAGAATACGCCGGACGATTGGTGCTACGTCAACAACTTCGCCGACTCCTATCGCCCGCGCGCCTGCCGGCTGCCGGCCGGCAAGGGCCGCGAACTGGCGGGCGACATGAAAAATCTGGTCGAGAAAGCGCGTCAGGAAGTCCCCAGAGCCTTTGAAAGCGATGAGTACACGGGTCGAGTCGAGGCCATCGGCGGTACGCTCAGCAGTCAGCGCGAAGCCCTCTTGACGAAACTGGGCCAGGAAGCGCAGCAGGCCGGCTTTGCCCTTCAGTCCAGCCCCATGGGACTCGTGATCGTGCCCATCGTCGGCGGCCAACCCCTGTCCGACCAGGCCTTCGTCGCGCTGCCGGATGCGGCCCGCGAGGACATTCGTCGCCGGCGTGCGGCGCTGGAGGAGAAGGTCAAGGACACCATGAAGGAAGTTCGCCGGCTGGAGCGGGAGGCCCAGGAACAGGCCACGAAGCTGGATTCCGAAGTCGCGCTGTTCGTAGTGGGCGGTTTGCTGGAAGACCTCCTGGAGAAGTACCAGGGCTTTCCGCAAGTGGAAGCGTACCTCAAGGACGTGCAGGAAGACATCACCCGCAACGTGAGTCAATTCCGGTCCCCGCCGGAGGCGCAGCCGCAGCCGGCCGGCGTGCCGGTCCCCTGGGCCCAGGAGCTCCCATTTCGCAAATACCAGGTCAACGTCGTGGTGGATAACAGCGACCGGAAAGGAGCGCCGGTGATTACCGAACTGAACCCGACGTACAATAACCTCTTCGGCCGCATGGAGAAGGAAACCCAATTTGGTGTATTGCACACGGATTTCACGCTCATCAAGGCCGGCTCGCTCCAGCAGGCCAATGGCGGCTACCTGGTACTGCCTGTCGAGGAGGTGCTGCGAAACCCGTTTGCCTGGGACGGGCTGAAACGCGCCCTGCGTCACCAGGAGATCGCCATGGAGGAGATGGGGGAACGCCTGGGCTTTGTGGCCACCAAGAGTCTGCGACCGGAGCCCATCCCTCTGGAATCGAAAGTGGTCCTCATCGGAACGTCGTTGCTCTATCACCTGCTGTATGGCACCGATGAGGATTTCAATGAGTTGTTCAAGGTCAAGGCCCACTTCGACACGCGCATGGACCGCACCGACGAGAACTTGCAGGACTACGTCGCCTTCATGTGTACGCTGTGTGAAAAAGAGAAACTGCGGCACCTGGAGCGCGATGCCGTGGCCAAGCTGGTGGAGCACGGCTCTCGCCTGGCCGAAGATCAGACCAAGTTGTCCACCCACTTCGCTGAACTGGCCGACGTGATACGCGAAGCAAACTACCGCGCCGGCCAGGACGACTCACCCCACATCATCCGCGACCACGTCCAGCAGGCCATCGAAGCCCGGATCCATCGCTCCAACCTTATGGAAGAGCGCATCCGCGAGATGATCGCGCGTGACACGCTGCTCATCGACACCCAGGGAGCGGTGGTGGGACAGGTGAATGGCCTCTCGGTGCTTGATCTGGGGGATTACGCCTTTGGCCAGCCCAGCCGCATCACGGCCAGCGTGTCGCTGGGACGGGCCGGCGTGGTGGATATCGAGCGCGAGGTGGAGCTGGGTGGCCCGATTCACAGCAAGGGCGTCATGATCCTGGGCGGCCACCTGTCCCAGCGATATGCCCAGGACAAGCCCCTGAGCCTCTCCGCACGGCTGGTTTTCGAGCAAAGTTACGAGGGGGTAGAGGGTGACTCGGCCTCCAGCACAGAGTTGTACGCGCTCCTGTCGGCCCTGTCCGAGCTGCCGATCCGGCAGGAGATTGCCGTGACCGGCTCGGTGAACCAGCACGGCGAAATCCAGGCCATCGGCGGGGTGAATCAGAAGATCGAGGGCTTCTTCGACGTGTGTCGGGTGAAGGGCCTCACCGGAGAGCAGGGCGTGATGATTCCGGCCGCCAACGTGCAGCACCTGATGCTGCGCGAAGACGTGGTCGAGGCCGTGGAGCAGGGTCAGTTCCGCGTCTGGTCGGTGAGCACGGTGGACGAGGGCATCGAGCTGCTCACCGGCGTCCCGGCCGGCGAGCGTGGCCCCGACGGGTGGTCTCCCGAGGGGACAGTGAACGCGCTGGTGGATCAGCGGTTGCGGGAGATGGCCCTGGCGCTCCAGGAGTTTGGGGAAGCCGGGCAGACCGAAGCGGCGGGCGCGGCGGGAGGGAAAGCCGTGTCTGCGTAATCTCGTTCACGATTACTTGACAAACAGCAGTCAAGGTGATATATTTATCCTGTGGGTTTCTTATGCAACCGGGCCGAAGCCCGGTGTCCCCTTCCACCCACCTGCATATCCCCAGCGTGATACGCTCACAGAGGGGCGGGGAAGCGCTCGTTTCTCCCACCGTTTAGCGGTGTGACCACTCACCCCGATCCGTCGGAGTGAAGCTCCGGCGGCCCACATTGTGGTTTACAGCCTGAGTGCCCGGCAGAGAGATAGGGGGTGGGAGTTTCAGTAGATCCATTTTCGAGGAGTAAGGCACGCCTACGCGACGTCCTGAGCCCGTCGAAGGGTGCCGAACGGAGCCGCACCTAGGGGTGCGGACTCCTCAAATCTGGAGCTACTGGGTCTAACTCCCGACCCTCAGATGAATCTCTGCATCCATCCATCCATCAACATTCAGCCGGACAACCTATCTTGAACGGGAGGTAACAGAATGACCAGGCGAACGAAAGCTGCCAGTGGATTCGCTGCCGCCACCGTCGGTGTGGTGCTGGCAGCCGGGGACGGGGGTCGTATGAGGCCACTCACCCTCCGTACGGCCAAACCCCTGGTGCCAATAGGAAGTCGTCCCCTTATCGCCTACACTCTGGAGGCCTTCGTCGCCAATGGTATCCGGGATATTATCCTGGTGGTCGGATATCGTGCCGAGGAGATGGTGCGCACGCTGGGCGACGGCTCCAGGCTGGGCGCCCGACTCACCTACGTTACGAGCGCTCACACGGGCCGGAGCAATGGCCTGTCGTTGTACGCGGCTCGAGAGGCCGTCGGAGGCCGGCGCTTTGTGCTGGCGATGGCGGACCACATGGTGTCGCCCCTGCTTATGCGGCGTCTCCTGATGTCCCGGCCCAGGGCTGACACGCTATGTGTGGATCGTAGACCGCCGGCCTACGTGGCTTTGGAAGACGCTACCCGGGTTTGGGCTGATCCGGCCGGGAGAGTGCTGGCCATCGGCAAACGCATCACTCACTGGAATGCTATCGACACCGGCGTGTTCTGGTTGACCGACGCCGCCTTCCATGCCGTCGAGGCGGTCCGCGCCGCCGGGGAACAGCGCCCCCGGGTTATCGATGCCGCCCGGTGGCTCATCGAGCATGGGAGCGGTCTGATGGCCTATGATGTGACCGGTGCTTCCTGGATCGACGTGGATACCCCCGCCGACCTGCGCCAGGCCGAATTGGCTTTAGGCCGGCGTAGAATCTCCAATGGTCTCCAGTAGGGCTTCTATGGACACTCTGGATGTCCGAGGCGAAGTCACCCAGCCAGACGCGATGTTGGGGCTGGCCGAGGCGCGGTGTCCTGAGCCCTTCGACACGCTCAGGACGTCGCCTGTCGAAGGGTTGATCTGCGTCTGGGCAGCGCCCGAGGCAGGTCAGGCTGCCCGGACGCAGGTCTGCCATGTCCCCGTGGCCGAGCGACTTCTGCGGGTTCTCCAACAGGCCGGCCTGAGGCGCGTGGCCATTGTAGCGACCAGTGACAACGAGATGGCTTTGCGGCAGACTCTGCACAACGTTGATGGCGCTGGTCTTGATATCCACTGGATTATTGTCCAGCCCCCCGATCTATCTGCCCTCCGCAGTTGTCTGGAGCCGGCGACCGAGGCGCCTATCCTGGTGGTCGAGGGCGCGTATCTCCTGGACCCGCGCATCGTACAGGCCGTTGTCGGGCGAGGGGGGTGCGCGGTGGCCTATGACAGCCGGCCCTCCGCGGAGGCCCCCGTTTGGGTTCACGTGGATGGCGGCCGGCTGCGGCGAATCGGTGGCCGGCCAGCCGGCGCGGACGGCGTCTACGTGGGGCTGGTTCTATGCCCCCGGGCCTGGCTGGCCGAATTTCAGGGCCCCTGGGAGGAGGAGGTCTGGTTGAGCTGGCTCGATGGCCTGGCCCGAAAACGCTCCATCGTTGCGGTGGACGTTCAGGAAATCGAGCCCTATGTGGCCGAATCACGGCGGCCCTTGCCGCCCTTCTGGTTCCGGATCCAGGAGCCGGCTGATGCGGCGCGCTGCAAAGACCGGCTGGTAGAGCAGGCGCAGAAAGGCACGCTGGACCTGGTGGCGTGGTACGTGCACCGCCCCATCGAGAACTGGATCGTCCGCCACATCGCCGATCTCCCTATCACGCCCAACCAGATGAGTCTCATGACGTCCCTGGTAGCCTTTGGCGTGACGGGGTTGTTCCTCACTGGCCACCTGTTGCCCGGCATCCTGCTGGCCCTGGTAGTCAACGTAATGGACGGGCTGGATGGGAAGCTGGCTCGGGTCAAGGGGCTGACCAGCCGGCTGGGTTCTCTGGAGCACTCCTTCGACTGCCTGTATGAACAATCGTGGTATATCGCCTTTGCCTGGGCGATGTACCAGCGGACGGGAACGCTCCTCCCGCTGCTCCTGGGCGTCGTCATGTTGCTGTTTGACACCTTCGCCCGCCACGTGTCCATGCAGTTCAAGCAAGTGATGGGCGTCTCCCTGGCCGACTCCGCGCCCGTCGATCGGCTCTTCCGGCGCTTCGACGGTCGGCGCAACATCTATTCGCTGCACATGCTGGTCACGATCCTGTTGGGGATTCCCCTGGTGGCGTCGTTTACCATGCCACTGCACGCGGCCGTGACGGCGGTCGTGTATGTGACGCGAGCCGGCTGGCACCTGCGGCGGGCGGACCGGGGTGTGGGTCGGGCATGAGTTTCTTCACCTGACACATTTTCTGAGAAACTGAGGAGGACAGCATGAGGTTGGGTGCCCACGAATCTATTGCCGGCGGCCTGGACCGGGCTTTCGTGCGTGCGCAGGAGGTCGGGTGCGAGGCTGTGCAGCTCTTCGTGAAGAGCAACCGCCAGTGGAAAGCCAGGCCCCTGACAGACGAGGACGTGCAGCGCTTCCGCCAGCGCCAGGCCGAGACGCAGATCGAGCCGGCGGTGGCCCACGCCGCCTACCTGCTGAACCTGGCGTCGCCGAAAGAGGACCTGTGGGCCCGCTCCCGAGACGCCTTGCTGGTGGAGCTGGAGCGCTGCGAGCGGTTGGGGATACCGGGGCTGGTGCTACATCCCGGCTCCCACACGGGCAGTGGCGAAGAGGCCGGCCTGGCCCGGGTGGCACAGGCCCTGGGCGAGGTTCACGCCCGCACGCCGGGCTACAAGAGCCGGGTCCTGCTGGAAACCATGGCCGGCCAGGGGACGAACCTGGGCTATCGCTTCGAGCATCTGGCCTGGCTGTTGGCTAACACGCCCCAGGGCGAGCGGCTGGGCGCCTGTTTCGATACCTGCCACGTCTTCGCCGCCGGCTACGAACTGCGCACCCCCGAGGGCTATGCCGATACCATGCAGCAGTTCGACGAGATCGTAGGCCTTGACACCCTGGGAGTGCTTCACCTGAATGACTCCAAGGCCGACCTGGGCAGCCGCAAGGACCGCCATGCCCACATCGGCGAGGGGTATTTGGGGCTGGAGGCCTTCCGGCTCGTGGTCAACGACCCCCGGCTCCAGCACCTGGCCGGCCTGCTGGAGACGCCCAAGGCGGATGATTTGCACGAGGATCGGGAGAACCTGGAGCGACTGCGCAGTCTGATCGATTTGTAGGGGCGAGGCAGGTCGGATTGATGGTTAGTT
>JBHHTZ010000029.1:0-15074 GCA_046753605.1 Anaerolineae bacterium | reverse complement strand
CAGCGTAGCCGGCGGGGCGCTGGGTATCTTGGTCGGTGCGGGGATTGGCCGGCTGGTCTCCGGCGTGAACCTGGGGGGCACCGTACTGATCCCGCTGATAGAACCGGATGCGGTGCTGCTGGCGGTGCTCTTCTCGGCCGGCGTGGGCCTGTTCTTCGGGGTGTACCCGGCCTGGCGGGCGGCCCAGCTTCACCCGATTGAGGCGCTGCGATACGAGTGATCAGTAGCCAGTGATCAGTGATCAGTGATCAGTAAACAGTGGGGAGTGGACAAACTGTATGACTGATTACTGATCACTGATCACTGGTTACTGAACCGAGGGAGTGTTGTGGCATGAATCGAGCGATAGACATTGTTGTGGGTGCGGCGTCCCCCTCGAAATCCTCCGCCAGAATCCTGGCCACGGTCGAAACGAGAAAATCGGCGTCGGATTCGGAAAACGGCATGGGGGGCCGGATCTTGATCACGTTGTGCAACGGCCCCTCGGCGCCGGCCAGAATGCCCTCCTCACGCATTCGGTTGACGATGAAGGCGGTTTCTTCCGCCGCCGGCTCCAGGGTTTCGCGATCACGCACCAGCTCGACGCCGAGGAACAGCCCCGACCCGCGCACGTCCCCGATGATGGGATGGCGATCCACCAACGGGCGCAGGCCGGCGAGCAACCGATCGCCCACCCGCAGCGCGTGGGCCTGCAAGTTCTCTTCGAGCACCACATCCAGCACCGCCAGCCCGATGGCACACGACACCGTGTTGCCGCCAAAGGTGCTGAAGAACTCCATGCCGGTGTCGAACGACTCGGCGATCTCCGGTGTGGTGACTACGGCTCCGATGGGGTGGCCGTTGCCGATGGGCTTGCCCAGGACCACGATGTCCGGCACAACGCCCTGCGGCTCGAAGCCCCAGAAATGCGTGCCGATCCGGCCGTAGCCGGTCTGCACGTCGTCGGCGATGCAAACACCGCCGGCCGCGCGGACGTAGCGATAGACCGCGGCCAGGTAGCCCTCGGGTGGAACGATCTGGCCGCCCACACTGGGCAGCGATTCGGCGATGAAGCTTGCCGGCCCGGCACCCTGCCGGCGCAGTTCCTCGACGATCTGCGCCACGTGTTGGGCATATTTCTCGCCCGCCTGGGGGGCATCCTGCCTGTACGGGCCGCGATACACGTCGGGGAGAGGGGCGGTGTGGACCCACGGCGGCGCTCCCTGGCCGCCTGGCCCGCTGTGCTTGTAGGGGCTGATGTCGATGAGAGTGGTGGTGTTGCCGTGATAGGCCGCTTCCAGGACGATCAAGTCCCGCTGCCCGGTGTGCGCCCGCGCCAGGCGCAGCGCCAGTTCATTCGCTTCGCTGCCAGAGTTGACGAAGTAGCACACGCGCAGGGGATCCGGCAGCAGGGCGCCGAGGCGCTCGGCATAGCGCAGGATGAAATCGTGCAGGTAGCGGGTGTTGGTGCTCAACACCGCCATCTGCTCCTGGCCGGCCTGCACCACCCGTGGATGGCAGTGCCCTACGTGAGGCACGTTGTTGTAGGCATCCAGATACCGGCGGCCTTCGTCGTCGTAGAGGTACTGCATCCAGCCGCGCACGATCTTGAGCGGGTCGCGGTAGGACAGGCTCAGGTTTCTCCCCAGGAGCCGGCGGCGCGCGGCCCGCGTCTGGGTTTTGCCGGGCTGCCTGGGCGGGAAGCGATGCGCCGGAATGCCCAGGATCAGATTCGGATCGGGCGAGAAAGCGCGCCAGACCTCTCTTTCGCCCGGCCGCACAACGCCGGGGAAGTTGCAACCCAGGTCGAGCAGTTCGGTGATGAGCTGGAAGTGCAGGTGCGGCGGCCACCCGCCGTTTTCTTCTGGAGCGCCGACGCTGCCCAGTTGCGCGCCTCTGGCAACGAGTTGGCCGGCGTAAACCCGCTCGAGAGACGTTTCGCTGAGATGGCCGTACAGAGTATAGAAGGTTTGTCCGTCGTCGGTGTCGTGTTGCAGGATGATGGTGGGTCCGTGATCCTGCGGCGCGGCGCGGTTGGCGAAGGCGTGCACAACGCCGGCCAGCGGCGTGTACACCGGCGTGCCGGCCGGCGCGAACAGGTCCAGACCCAGATGCACCACGCGCCGTTCGGCGGCGGGCGCATCGCCTGTGGCGAACCCCGGCGCGGTGTAGAGCAATCGCGGCTCGTCGTAGCGCCCAACGCCCAGGGTCACGCCGGCGGCTGCCATGCGGTCGAGGAGACGCCCCGTCAGGTGAGGGTGTGTGTTTTTCCGCGCGTCGCCGCTCACCAGCGGGCTGCCGATGCTCAGATTGAAGACCAGGCATGGCTCGGTGCGCGGGTCAACATCCAACACCGGAGCAAACGTGCCGGCATTGGCTTGCAGCCACCTGGTCACGGGCGCGGTGGCCGGCTCCAGGCCACACGCATGGCGGAAAGTGGCCTCGGCGAAGCGTGGGTGAATCTGCAACAGCCGCGGCAGGGTGCGGCGAATCGGTTCCTGGCTGATGGTCAGGTAGGCGTCGTCCGGGCGCTGCCGCTGCTGGTGGGCGGCCATGCACACGCTCACGCCCAAGCGCAGGCACGCCAATCCGAACAGCGCCGCAACCTCATCCTTGGTGAGGGGATACTCGGTGTGATAGCCGCTCACGACCTGCGCCGCCGCGGCCAGCGGGTCGGGCTTGTCGAGCACCGCGTAGGCGATGGTCACGGCCAGATCGCCCACCGTGTAGCTGTACACCATGTCGCCGAAGTCAACCACGCCGGCCACGCGCTGGTGGCGGGTGTAGAGACCCCCGCCGGCGTCAACGATCACGTTGTAGTCGTTGGCATCGTTGTGGATGACACTCTTGCGCAGTTTCGGCAGCAGCGGCGCCACCCGGTGCTCGAAATCGGCGATGAGCCGGCCCACCATCGGTCGCAGTTCAGGGTCTGCGATCAGCGGTCCGTACTCGCGGCACACGCGCAGTCCGTTGGCCAGGTCCCATGGGAAGTCCCGGTGAACAGCCGGGTGATCGAAGTCCGCCAGGGTGGAATCGATCCGTCCCATGCAGTACCCCAAGTCGCGAAGGAGTTCCGGGGAGTGGCGTTTGACGTCGGCCAGATGCACGCCGGGCAGGTAGGTGAGCAGGCGCACGAAGAAGCGGTCGGTTCCCGACGGTGGCTGCACCTGGGCCAGTGGCTCGCCGGCGCGGGTTGGCACGACACGCGGACAGAGCGGCGCGTGCTGTGCGATATGCATCATGGCCTGTTGCTGGGCCTCCAGCATGGCGCGATCTTCCAGCGCGTTGGCGATCTTGAGAACGAACTGCTCGCCGGCCGGCGTCTGGAGCAGGAAGTTCTGATCCCGTTCGCCGGGCAGCGGTGTCGCTTCCGCGCGGATGGCGTAGAGGTCTTGTGCCAACTGAACGGCATCTTCATCAGTGAAGTGTGGGGTATGTGCAAGCATTTGCAGGTCCTGTTATGGTCTCCTCAGACTTTATCACGGGGAGGGTTTTTCACACGGATGGAAAGAAACACGGATAGAAAACAGAGAAATCCGTGTTTCTTTCCATCCGTGTGAGACCTTCGGCGATCAAAGCTACGCAGGTCCAATGATACACAAGAAAACGCTCGCAATCAACCTATCTTCGACGGATATCGACCCTTTGGTTGTTACAGTGTATAATAGAGGTCGTTGAAGCGTTGCGATGTTAGCAGCGCTATCGCAAGGAGGTCTCGAATGAACACCACCGCCCGTATCCTCCAGTTGGTTGCCGTATTGATATTGGCGTCGGCGACGTTTGGCTGTGCTCGGGAAGCAACCGTATCTCCCGCGCCAACGGATATGCCGTATGCCACGAATACCCCACCCCCGACGAGCCCGCCGGCCACCGCCCAGAAGGTCGCCACTACGGCTCCGCTTCCGACCGACACGCCGCCCCTCACGCACACCGTACCCCCGACGAGCCCGCCGGCCACCGCCACCCCCCGTTCTACCGATACGCCAGCACCCACGAGCCCGCCGGCCACGCCTTGGGGCGTTTCCGCTGTCGTCATGGCCCAGGCGCTTAACGTGCGCTCCGGTCCGGGGGTGACCTACCCGCGCGTGGGGACTGTCACCGAGGGGACGCGGGTCGCCCTCGACGGTCGGGATGAGGCCGGAACCTGGGTCCGGGGGGAGATGCCCGCCGAGGAAGCGGAGGGCTGGCTCTCGGCCACCTTCATGGAGATCGAGGGGGATATGATGAGTTTGCCCGTGATCGAGGTCGGTCCGCCGCCTCCACCGCCGGCGACAGCCACACCGGCCGGGGTCGTCGAAGTCGTGCCGGCCGGCCTGAACTGGGTTGTCACCGACAAACGGGTGACAGCCCTGTACCGCGACGAGAGCGGCACGATCTACTTCGGGGGTCCCAAGAACACGCAGGGCATCGGGGACCCTTTCCACGCCGAAGCTGCGGTGTGGAAAAAGCCGGTGGATGGCGAGCCGATTCAGTTGACACCTTTCGCCTACAACGCCATCGGCGGCATCGTCGTCCACAACGGGTTCATCTACTTCAACGAGGCCGGCTCCCTGCGCCGCGTACCGGACGACAACCAGATGCACGACGCCGAAGTGGTGCTGCACTTCCCCAACCTCAGCACGATCTACATGCACATCAACCACGCGCTGGTCAAGTACCGGCTCAATGGTGAAGATGGCGTGCTGATCGCCGTTGGTTCGCGGCTGGACTCCAATTTCGACGCGCCGCAGCACTTCAGCGGGATCCAACCACCGTACTACGAGGACTTTCCGACCGGGCGCATCCTTTTCGCCCCCCTGTCCTGGCTGGAGACGGTCAAGAACTACGAGGTGCGGGAAGACCGGCCGGGGGAGGTTTCGGAGTTTGCGCGCGGTGTGCGCAATCCGTGGTCCATGGCTGCCGGCTATATCGGTGGGCGCATCCGTGTTTTTGCGGGGGACAACGACCCGACTTTCACACCAGAGAAAGCGGATGACAACCCTCAGAATGCCGGCGAAGAACTCACAGAAATCTTGCAGGGCCGGCACCACGGCCACCCGTACTTCTACGCCGGCCGCGAGCCGGAGCCGGAGTACGTCAAGCCGGCCGCCGTCTTCCCGGATGGATCCGTGCCCTCCGGCGTGGCCATCGCTGCGGGGAAGGTGTTCGTGTCCCTGCACAGCGCCGCCATGATCGTCAAGGTTGACCTTGCCACCGGCTCCTGGACGCCGGTAATGACCGACATCCAGGTGTTCAACCTGTTCGGCTACGGCAATCTGCTGTACGTTGCGGACTGGGCCGGCATCCGGGTGGTAGATGCAAGGGGACTTTGAGCGATCAACATGTCCCCAAGGGCATCATGAAGCGCGAAAATGCTAGATGGCTGGATGGCTGGATGGTGCTGCGCGAGCCATCCAGCCATCCAGCCAATTGACCCCGCGTCCGCCGCTGTGTATAATCTGCGGGAGGCTGCGATACAAGAAATCCCCGATCCACTGTGGATCGGGGATTTGCAAACTGTAGATGCGAGAACTTGCGGACTAGGGGCCGGCGACGGCAATGAATTCCACTTCGCCCGTGCCAGCCGGCAGTTCGACGACAGGCTGGCTGTTCGGGCACGGCAGGAAGCCGACCGGCCACTCGATTTGGATCACCGCCGGGTCTGTGGAGGTGCTGAACAGGACATTGCCGGCTTCGTCTGTCATGGCGATGCGCGACGAGTCGTCGGTGATTACTGTGATCCGCGCCCCTCGCACAGGCACAGTTTCGCCATCGCTGCACGACAGGCTGGCGCGGGCCGAAACACTCAGCGCCGGACTGGGCCCGGTGGTGCTGACCCGATTGGCCAGACCGGAGCCTGCGGCTACCAGTCCGAGGTAGACGCGGTGTTGCCCCTCAGCCATGTCGGAACTGCGCCCGGGCTGAGCGGCTGCCGGCTGAAAGAAGAGGATCAGCCCGGCAATCGTTATGAAGAGGGCAAGTGTCGCGCGCGTGACTCTCATCAAACGGTGTCCTGTTGCAGAAGCGAAAGGGATAGTATTCCTGTCAAACGCCAGAAATCGGGACTGTGCTACGCCGTGCTCTTGAGCAATGAGCCGCATGGATGATTGACTCCTTAGGATACGATGCATCGTGGTTTTGACACCTTACGCCCCATATGATAGCCATCAAGCGTCAGCGATGGGTGAATCCAGCGTCAGAGACGCGTCAAAGTTTGGTCTGCTCACAAGATTGGTTCCCAGAGGAAGGGGCCTGTGGGTTCGCGAACAGTAGTGCTCTGGTTGTTTGGCATTCTGGGAGCCGTGATCTTCATCGCGTTGATGTGGTCGGCTTTGGCATCGCTGGGGACAGATCAAGAAGTTGCTGTCCGGCTGGAGGTCAGCCCCACTATCGCACCGGCGACAGCGCCGGCGCTCACAGCGACGCCACGACCTGTCAACCCAACGCTCACCATCCGCCCGACGCCCACGACGGCGCCCTCCCCCACCCCTACGCCGACGCCCGTTGGCGGGGGCGGCGTCCTGGCCTTCGATTGGCTGCGCGAGCAGAACCGGGACATCTACGCCATCGACATGCGGACAGGCGGACAGCCCATCCGGCTCACGGATGACGTCGGCGAGGACAGATCGCCGGCCTGGTCGCCTGACGGCACACGCATCGCCTTCACCTCCCGTCGCGATGCGAACTGGGACCTCTATCTGCTGGATGTGGCGAGCGGTCAGGAGCGCCGGCTCACAGTCAACCCGCACTACGACGGCGAGCCGGCCTGGTCGCCCGACGGCGACTACATCGCGTTTGAGTCGATGCGGGAGGGCGATCTGGACATCTTCACGCTGCGGCTGTCCGACGGAACCATCACCCAGATCACCACCAGCCCGTTCCCCGACTATGGGCCGGCCTGGTCCCCCGATGGCCGGCACATCGCCTTCGTGACCTGGCGCGACGGCAATCAGGAGGTGTATCTCGCATCGCCGGCGGGGGAGAAGGCGCCGTATAACCTGACCGATGCCCCGGCCAATGACTACGCCCCGCTGTGGTTGTCGGCCGACGCGCTGTCGTTCGTTTCGGATCGGGAGGGGCGGCCGGCCCTGTTTCGTCTGGAGAGTCAGCAGCGTGGTACGATTGGCGCGCCGGCGGTGGTTCGACCGGTTGCCCCCATCGGCGATGTCTACTTGCCCCGCTACGCCTGGTCGCCGGATGGCAGGCGGGTGGCGTACGTTCACGCCAGCCGGCACGGCTACGGTCTGGTCGTTGCGAGTTTAAGCGACGATGAGTTGGCCGCATCGCCACTCTTCAGCAGCGGTCCCATCGACGGGCCGGACTGGTACGCCGGCCCGGTTGAGCTGGCCGGCAAATCAGACCCTGGGCCGGCTCCGCCGCTGTACGTCGAAACCATCGGGCGCACAGCACCACCCTACGATCTCAAGTACTTGCCGGGGGTCGATGCGCCGAACGCTCGACTGAGTGACCGCGTGGATGATTCCTTCAACGCTTTGCGGGAGCGCGTCCGAAACGAGTCCGGTTACGACTTCCTGGCCGTTCTCAGCGACGCCTGGCGGCCGATCAGCGCGCAGAACGACGGAGCTTCTTATCGGAGTTGGCACAAGGCCGGCCGGGCCATTGACACGCGCACGGAGTTTCGAGCGCCATCGGGCCGGAACCTGCTGGTGGTGGTGCGGGAGGACAGGGTGGGGCATCCGGACAAGACGTACTGGCGGCTCTACCTGCGGACGGCGCGACAGGACGGCAGCATGGGCGTGCTGATGAAGCAGGCTCCGTGGGATTTCTTCGCCCGGTTTCTGAGCGAAGAAGCTGCCAAAGAGGGAGGCCGGCAGCTCCCGGTGCCGGCCGGCTACTATGTGGACTTCACGGCGCTGGCGGCAGAGTACGGTTGGGAACGCATCGACGCCAACGATGGCCACGGCTTCTCGTGGAAAGATGACTGGATTGCCAGCGACTACTGGCATTTCGAGAAGAAGGAGGGGTTGAGCTGGCGCTCGGCCATGCTGGAGGTTTACGACGAGGAGACGGTCAGCGCCTACTTCGCTCGCTGGGGCCGGCGCTGACGGACGATTTCACGGGAGAAGAACAAAGGGCACACAGCGCTGTGTGCCCTTGTAGTTGCCGGGTGAGAATCCGCAAGCGAGAGATGTCGCGTACACCTGCTGGGGCGACTGATGATAATTGAAGAAATAATCGGGGTATCGCAATGACCAACTGCATCTCAGCCCACGCACATATGTCATCCCGAACCCCTTCGGCAGGGCTCAGGGCAGGCTCCGGTGAGGAATCCCTGAGACCGTACATAAAAAGGCGGATTTCGCTGGGGAAGAAGCCAATCTTCTCTTCGAGGGTGGTGATTCACTTACCAACGAGTCCTGTCCTTTCTTGCAAGGTAGCAGGGATTCCTCACTCCGCTAACGCTCCGTTCGGAATGACATATGAGCGGGCGCCGGCTGAGAAGCAACGTGCTGTTACCGGATCATTTTCTCAAGGTTCAAGAGTCGCAACTACGGATTCTGATTCTGCCTAGAGGTCAAGGACCGACATGGTGCTCTTGACCAACGCTACGGACTTGTCGAGTGCAGCGCGCTCGTCCTCGGTCAGTTCGATCTCCAGGATATCCTCAACGCCATCAGCGCCCAGCTTGCACGGCACCCCAAAGTAGACTCCCTCGATGCCGTACTCCCCTTCCAGGTACGCTGAGCAGGGCACGATCAGCTTGGTGTCCTTCAGGATTGCCTCGGCCATCTGCACAGCCGCGGCGCCGGGCGCGTAGAAGGCGCTGCCCGTCTTCAAGAGCGAAACGATCTCGCCGCCGCCCTTGCGCGTGCGTTGCACGATCCGGTCGATCGTGGCTTGGTCCATCAACTCCGTGATGGGCACGCCGGCCACCGTCGAGTAGCGCGGCAGCGGGACCATCTCGTCGCCGTGGCCGCCCAACACGAAGGCGTGGGTGTTTTCCACAGCCACGTCCAGTTCCATTGAGATGAACGCACGGAAGCGAGCGCTGTCCAGGATGCCGGCCTGGCCGATCACGCGGTTCTTGGGGAATCCACTCACCTTGTACGCCAGATAGGCCATCACGTCCAGCGGATTCGTGACCATGATGATGACCGCGTTGGGCGAGTATTTGGCCACCTGGGTCACGACGTCGGTGATGATTCGCTTGTTCGTGCCGACCAGGTCTTCGCGAGACATGCCGGGTTTTCGGGCCACGCCGGCGGTGATGATGACGATGTCGGAGTCGGCGGTTGTATCGTAGCTATTGCTGCCCACGACGCGAACACCGCTCAGATGCTCGATGGGCGTAGCCTCCATCAGGTCCAGGGCCTTGCCCTGCGGAAGCCCCTCGATGATGTCCACCAGGACGATGTCGCCGAGCTGTTTGGTGGCGGCCCAGTGAGCCGCCGTCGCGCCGACATGGCCGGCGCCCACGAAAGATAGTTTGTTGCGAGCCATGATGTGTCACACTCCTTTGTGATGAACGCAATCAGTGATCAGTGATCAGTAACCAGTGATCAGTTGCTCCTGTTGGGCGCTAGCCCGTTTCGCCTCGGTCATGAGACCTTCGGCGGTCAAAGAGTAATTCTGATCACTGATTACTGATTACTGTTTACTGATAACTGAGTTACTCCATGTTGTCAATAATGTGGGTGGCGAAGCCGGACGTTGTGACCTTGGTTGCGCCTTCCATCTGGCGGTGCAGGTCGTAAGTCACCGTCTTTTTGAGAATGGTCTTGCCAAGGGCCTCTGTGACCATGTCCGCAGCTTCCTGCCAACCCAGGTGCTCCAACATCATCACCCCCGAGAGTAAGAGGGCCGACGGGTTAACTTTGTCCTGGCCGGTGTACTTGGGTGCGGTCCCGTGGACGGCCTCGAACACGGCCACTTCGTCCCCGATGTTAGCACCATGGGCGATTCCCAGTCCGCCCACCTGGGCGGCGGCAGCGTCGGAGAGGTAGTCGCCGTTGAGGTTGGGCAGCGCCAGAACGCTGTACTCGGGGGTACGGGTCAGCAATTGCTGGAGCATGTTGTCGGCAAGCCGGTCCAGGATGACTACCTTGCCTTCGGGCCGCTTGCCTCCATGCTTATCCCAAAGCTCAGCTTCGGTAATCGTCTGGTCACCAAACTCATCGCGGGCCAACTCGTAGCCCCAGTCGCGGAAGGCGCCCTCGGTATACTTCATGATGTTGCCCTTGTGGATGAGAGTCACGCTCTCTTTTCCTCGCTCCAGGGCGTAGCGAATCGCCTGTCGAACCAGTCGCTTGGACCGGAACTCGCTGATGGGCTTGATGCCGATGCCTGTTGCAGCGGGGTGCTCCAGGGAAACGCCCAATTCCTCATTCAGGAACTTGATGAGCTTCTTCGCCTCTGGCGTGCCGGCCTCCCACTCGATGCCGGCATACACATCCTCCGTTGCTTCCCGGTAGATGATCATGTGCATGTTCTCCGGTCGCTTCACCGGGCTGGGAAGACCGGGGATGTAGTGCACCGGGCGCACATTCGTGTACAGATCGAGACGCCGGCGAATGGCCACGTTCAGACTGCGGATGCCGCCACCGATGGGCGTGGTAAGTGGGCCTTTTAGCCCCACGCGGAAGTAGCGGTACCCCTCCAGTGTGTCGTCAGGCAGCCACTCATTGTAGCGCTCCATAGCCCGCTCGCCGGCGAACACCTCCCACCAGACGATCCGTCGTTTGCCGCCGTAGGCTTTCTCCACTGCAGCATCCAGCACCCGAATGGTGGCCGGCGTCACATCCGTTCCGATGCCGTCCCCGAGAATGTACGGGATCACAGGCTCATCTGGGACGACGAGCCGGCCATTTTCCACGCCGATTCTTTCACCTTCGCTTGGCGGCGTATAGTACTTGTATGCCATGTACACTTCCTCCTTGTTCTGATGATTCTAATACTATCCAAGCCGGCGCTGCCGCCAACCAGCAGCGCCGGGTTGCACACTCATGTGTATTGGCCGGTCCCTCACCCCGAAAGCTCCTGCGCGTTGGGGCAACGGTTCCTAGCCTACTCGAGGGCCGGCATCTGCAATGCGCCGGTCAACGCGATCGGCGAATTGCGCGAAGTAGTCCTGGAACATGCCGGCCAGCGTCCGTGCCTGGCGGTCGTATGCCTCCCCGTCCGCCCACGTATTGCGCGGCTGCAATACGTCATCCGGCACATCCGGGCAACTGAGTGGGACATGCACACCGAAGATCGGATCCGGTTGGGTTGGCACGTTCTCCAGTTCACCGTTCAGCGCGGCTCGCACCATCGCCCGGGTGTATGGCAGATCCATGCGGTGGCCTGTGCCGTACGGCCCGCCCGTCCAGCCAGTGTTCACCAGCCACACGCTCGCGTTGTGCCGCTCAATCTTCTCGCCGAGCAGCCTCGCATACGCCGTCGGATGGAGGGGCAGGAACGGTGCGCCGAAACAGGCGCTGAAGGTGGCCTGGGGTTCATCACTCAGACCCTTCTCCGTGCCGGCGACCTTGGCAGTGTAGCCACTCAGGAAGTGGTACATCGCCTGATCGGGCGTCAGCCGCGAAATCGGTGGCATGACACCAAACGCATCGGCCGTCAAGAAGAGGACGTTTTGCGGATGTCCTGCCATGTACTCTGGCACGATCGTGCGCAGGTGTGTGATGGGATAGGCGGCCCGAGTGTTTTCTGTCAGCGTATCGTCGTCCAGGTCCACCCGTCGCGTCCGGGCGTCTACCTGTACATTCTCAAGGATGGTTCCGAAGCGGCGCGTCGCACGGTAAATATCGGGTTCGTTCTCCGGCGAGAGTCGGATCACTTTGGCATAGCATCCGCCTTCAAAGTTGAAGACGCCCCGGTCGCTCCAGCCATGCTCGTCATCGCCGATCAGGTGCCGCTCGGGGTCTGATGAGAGGGTCGTTTTGCCTGTACCGGACAGCCCGAAAAAGAGTGCCACGTCGCCGTCCGGTCCCTGGTTGGCCGAGCAGTGCATCGACAACACGTTCTGCAGCGGTAGGGTGTAGTTCAGGATGGTGAAGACGGATTTCTTGATCTCGCCGGCGTAGCTCGTGCCGCCGATGATGACAACCTTCCTGGCGAAGTTGACGATGATGTATGCCTCTGAGTTGGTGCCATCCAGCTCCGGAAGCGCGTGGAAGCGCGGAGTATCGATCACTGTGAAATCCGGCGCGAACCCCTCAATTTGCCCTGCCACAGGCCGCACCCGGAGATCGTGAGCGTTGAGGAACATGTTACGGGCAAACAGATTGTGCCAGGCATATTCCGAGATGATGCGTACAGCGATGCGGTAGTCCGGGTCCGCGCCGGCCCAACAATCCTGAACGTAGATGTCCCTGCCCTGAAGGTAGGCCAGCAGCCGCTGGTACAGGCTGTCGAACTTCTCCGGGTCGAAGGGGCGATTAATGTTTCCCCACCAGATGCTGTCCTCAGTGATAGGTTCGCGTACGATGAACTTGTCATTGGGGGAGCGCCCTGTGTGGTGACCGGTGCGAACCACGAGCGGCCCAAGATGGGCGATAAGTCCTTCCCGATGGGCCGTGGCTTCCTCATACAGGCGCGATGTCGGCAGGTTCCAATAGATGGCGCTGACATTCTTGATTCCGTGCTGTTCCAGCCCATGCTGCGTGCTGGTCGATTCACGCTCAGCCATTCTTGACCTCCTCACGTTGATAGGTACAGCGAATCGTGATGACATGGAGTTGCGCATTTTGATCCCGGGTTCTCGCTGGTACAGTCCTCAATGACTCCCGGGGTCCAAAAGCGCCTATGGCACCTGCGCCGATGTATCTTATCACAGAATCGCCTTTTCTACAACCGACAACGTGAAGGGATGCGGGCTGCGCAACAAGGCTCCCGCGTCACTACACTGGTCCATGTGCTGCCGTGTGCAAGCAGCGTACATTATATTATAGGCGAGAGAGGTCAAAATAGGGTCTGGAACACGTCCAAAAGTGTTCTGAATTGGAGGTTGGGGACTCTCACGCAACGGCGGGAACTTCCTCGATAGCCAGATCGTCGACAGCGGAACGCTCCATAAGCCCTTCGGCAGCCAAAACGTGTTTCAGGGCGACGATGGCCACTTCAAGCATGTCCGGCGTCGGCTCGTTGGTCGTCAGCCGCTGCAAAGCGAGGCTGGGGTAAAGAACAGTTCGAACCAGGCGATTGCTGTAGTGCGCGGCGCCGAAGCGGATGATCTCGTAGCTGATGCCGGCAATCACCGGAATCAACACAACGCGAGAGATGATGCGCGGGATCAACGATGGCCGGCCCAGCAAGCTGAAGACCAGAATGGACACGACCATCACTACCAACAAGAACCCGGTCCCACAGCGGGGATGCAGCGTCGTGTAGCGGGCGACGGACGCCGGCGTAAGCTCCGCGTCATCCTCGTAGGCATTGATCGTCTTGTGCTCTGCGCCGTGATAGGAAAAGACGCGCCGGATATCCCCCATGCGCCCGACGACAATGATGTATGCCAGGAAGATGACAAGCCTTATTGCGCCTTCGACCAGGTTGCTCGCCAGGTCCGACACGATCCAGCGATCCAGGAATCCGACAATCAGCAGGGGCAAGACGAAGAAGATCCCGATGCCGAGAAGCAGAGCAATGGCGACAGTTCCCCACGCGACTGCCCCGCTGAACTCCACATCCTCTTCGTCTTCAACGGACACCTCGGCCGAGAACAGTAGCGATCGGATGCCCAGGCCCAGGGCATCCCACAGCAGCGCCAGCCCTCGGACAAATGGCATTCTGCTCCATCGCGTGGAGTAGATGCGACTGGTAAGCGGTTCACTGTGGATCTCGATCCCGCCGTCGGGGCGTCGCACGGCC
The DNA here is from genome assembly GCA_046753605.1 of Anaerolineae bacterium. Classification (GTDB taxonomy): domain Bacteria; phylum Chloroflexota; class Anaerolineae; order Epilineales; family JAANWY01; genus JBHHTZ01. The sequence continues at coordinate 1,286 of JBHHTZ010000029.1, read as the reverse complement.
ACAGCCATCCCCCTCGACCCCCGCATCATCACGCCTTCGATTACTGCCTGACCACCGTAGTTGAATTCACTCACTTGTCCGCTCCATTTCAACGACTCTGCGTCTACAACCGAGACTCGATAACTCCAATTCTAGCCGACCGGACCGTGCTTGTCAAAGCCGGCGAGAGTGCTGAGTCCGACAGGCCCACCCGCCGACGAAGTGATACTGTTGGCCATTCTATGTAAAGTTGAACAAGCCGCGAGCGATGGCTGTCTGGCTCGCCGGCGGACCCGTCGGACAAGCTGAAGGCTCAAGATTACCGGCGCACTACCCTGCCATGTCATTCCGAACGGAGCGCTAGCGGTGTGAGGAATGACATCAGAGCGCGAAGGCCGGGAGACGATGACGAACTTGACATAGAATGACCAACAGTATCATGAAGTCGGCGGGCTACGAAGCTGCGCCCCATCAATGGGGCTTGTCCGCCCGAAATCGTGCCGGAAGCCCGATTCATCGGGCGCCGCTTCGTAGCACGGACACTTCATGCCCGTGCGGGCGCCGGCTGAGAAGCAACGCGCTATTACCGGATTATTTTCTCAGGGTTCATCAACCGCCGGGCAGTGGAATGTGCCATTGTCAAGGTAGCTATCCCTTTGGGTTGAGTGCCCCGGCGCCGGCAGGAGGCTATCGAATCTTTCAGCACCTTCGGACGTCGTATAATTGTGGCCCTTGCTGAAGAAGATCTGAGCGGAAAGTGAGTACCCCATGCAAGATCGCGTGATGAGTTCCCCCCCGGTGACACCGCCAAGGCTGCCGCGCTACCCCCTCATGGGTTCTGCGGCTCGCCGTGTGCTGTGCGCCGTACTGGTGACCCTCCTGCTGGCTGTTGTCGGCCTGCGGTACGTGCCGGCTACGCTTGCCAACTACACTCCAGCGAGCGAAGCACTTCTCCCATCGGCCGGCCAGGTCTACGTCGATGACGACACCTGTCCTGATCCGGGCTCCGGCACACAAGGAGACCCTTACTGCAAAGTTCAAGACGGGATCAACGCCGTCGCATCCGGCGGCAACGTCAGCATCGCTGCCGGCCACTACACCGAAACCATCACCATCACGAAGATCATCACTGTAACCGGCGTTGCCACCGATACCGTCCTGCAATCGGATAGCACGACCTGCTTCGACACGAACACCGAGGCCGGCGCGACGGTCATCGACGTCCAGTCGGGCAGCGTCATCCTCGAAAACCTCTACGTGGATGGCGAGATCGCGGCTGCGTGTGGCGGGTCGGAGGCGCCGCGCGC
>JBHHTZ010000028.1:0-15648 GCA_046753605.1 Anaerolineae bacterium | reverse complement strand
ACTGATTACTGATCCCAGCCAGGTCCTCTAACGCCCGCTCGAGATCCTGGCGCCACTGTCCATTCTGTTCAACCAACGGCATCCACACCTGGTCTCGCCCGACCCGAAGCCGGCCAGCGAACCGGCGGAGGATCGCTGCGCGCTGTCGGGGTCCAGCGCCGGCCAGCTTGATGACGATGGTCTTCCCCTCGCGAGCGACGTACTGGACGCCGGCCCGCGCTGCCACCGCCTTCAGCCGAAGCAGGAACAGCAGGTTCTGGGCCTCCGGCGGGAGGTCGCCAAAGCGATCCTTCAACTCCCGCTCCATGGCCGCCACGTCGGCCATGCTGCTCACCTCGCTCATGCGCCGGTAGAGACGCAGTCGGAGATGCTCCTCCGATACATAGCTCTCTGGCAAGAAGGCGTCGATGGGCAGGTTGATGGCCGGCAGCAGAGCACGCTCGACATCAACGATGGCTTCGTCCGCAGGTTCCACCTCGCCGTTCGCCGCGCGCTGATCGGCTTTCATCTCCTTGATAGCCTGGGCCAGGAGCCGCGTGTACAGGTCGAAGCCAACAGCGCTGATGTGGCCGTGCTGGCGCGACCCCAGCAGATCGCCGGCCCCGCGAATTTCGAGATCGCGCATGGCAATCCGAAAGCCAGCGCCCAGGTCCGTCGCCTCCATCAACGTCTGCAGCCGCTTACGCGCATCCTCCGGCAGTTCCCGATGCTTCCGGTAGAGGAAATAGGCATACGCCCGCAGCGCGCCACGACCCACCCGGCCCCGCAACTGATACAGTTGCGCCAGCCCGAACATATCCGCGTTATCGACAATCAGGGTGTTGGCATTCTGAATATCCAGCCCGCTTTCGATGATGGAGGTACACACCAGCACGTCGATGTCGCCGGCTGCGAAAGCAAGCATCGTTTCGGCCAGCCGATCCTCGTGCATCTGGCCATGAGCCACAGCAAAGACCGCCTCCGGGACAAGCTGGCGAAGCCGTTCGGCCGTGTACTCGATAGTCGCCACGCGGTTGTGTACAAAGAAAGCCTGCCCACCTCGCCCAAGCTCACGCAGGATCGCCCGCCGGACCAGCTCGTCACCCCACTCTGCAACCCGGGTCGTGATCGGCAGGCGTTCATCCGGCGGCGTGTCGATAGTGCTCATGTCTCGCACACCGGTCAGGGACATGTGCAGCGTCCGCGGAATCGGTGTAGCGGTCATCGAGAGCACGTCGATGGTCGCCCGCATCTGCTTCAACTGCTCCTTAGCCTTCACGCCGAAGCGATGCTCCTCATCCACAATCAACAAGCCCAGGTCCTTGAACGCCACGTCCTTCTGGATCAGTCGATGGGTGCCGATGACGATGTCAATCTCCCCACCCTGGAGCCGTTTCAGAATTCTTTGCTGCTCAACAGCGGAGCGGAAGCGGGATAGCATCTCCACAACGATGGGAAACGGTTTGAGCCGTTCTCGGAACGTGTTGTAGTGCTGCTGAGCCAGCACCGTCGTCGGCACCAACACCGCCACTTGCTTGCCATCCATCACGGCCTTGAAGGCGGCTCGCATGGCAACCTCCGTCTTGCCGAAGCCAACGTCACCCACGAGGAGCCGGTCCATCGGCCGCTTGGACTCCATGTCCCGCTTGATGTCCTCGCTGGCCTGAATCTGATCTTCCGTCTCCACGTGGGGAAACGCTGCCTCCAGGGCAGCCTGCCACGAGGTGTCCGGCCCGAAGGCGTGGCCCCTCGCGACCTCCCGCTCAGCGTACAGGCCCAGCAGCTCGCGGGCAATGTCCTCGACAGCCTTCTTCGCTTTCTGTTTGACCCGCTCCCAGTCGGCGGTTCCAAGCCGGCTAACGCGGGGCGCTCGGTCCCCCACGCCCACGTAGCGGGCCACCCGGTCAACCTGGTAGGTTGGAACGTAGAGCTTGTCACCCTTGTCGTATTCCAACACCAGGTACTCACGCTCCGACTCGCCCAGTTCCAGCTTTACCAGGCCACGGTAGACGGCGATACCGTGCTCGACGTGAACTACGTACTCACCGACAGACACGTCGGCGAAGAAAGCTTCGGAGGTATCACGTCGCTGGCGCGGCTGCCGGCGACGTTTGGGCATCCGCCAGCCGAAAAGCTCCCCGTCCGACAAGACGGTCACCCGCCTCGTCAACTGCCCATCAGGCCATTCCACCGTCCACCCCTCGCTTAGCGGCGCGTGAGCCAGGACGATGGAGCCAGCTTTGGGCGGCGCCTTCACCGTCTGCTGCGGAGTGATGTAAATGCCCCAATCCTCGTAAAGCTCGGCCAGGCGGGGCGCCTGGCGCGTGACGGCAAGTATTCCGCACCCTTCCCCGGCCATCTCCACGGTGTCGGCAACGACCTCTTTGAGCTGGCCGCCGTAGCGCGGGCTGGGTTTGAAACACCGGGCCAGCCGATCTGCTGCCGCATCTGCGGGGCGTCCGTGGCCGGGCTGATCGTCAGTTCGGCCTGGATCCGTGCGAGCGTGACCCAGCATCAGGGGCCGACGCTCCAGCAGCCGGCGGCGCAGGTCGGCCCAGGAGGCATACGGAGATGCTTCGAACCCGCGCGGAATCTCGTGGGCATCTTCCTGCTCCTGGCGCTGAATATCGGCCTGGCCGGCCAACTGGTCTGCCACGACATCCAGTTGATCCCAATCATCAACGACGATGCGACCGTGGGGAGGGAAGTAATCCAACAGCGTCGCAGCTTCGGGGTGCAGCAGCGGCTGGAACAAGCCGATGGTGGGGAAGGTATTGCCCTCGGCCAGGTTCTCCAGATACCGCTGAAACTCACCCTGAGCCAGTGGGTGCAGCGTGGATAAGTCCACGGCCTGCAACTCTCGGGCCAGCGTCGGCCCTCGCAGGGGGAGCGCCTCGTGAGCCGGCGTTACCACAGCCTGTTGGACAATCTGTTCCGAGCGCTGAGTGTCCAGGTCAAATCGCCGTAACGACTCAATCTCGTCGCCGAAGAACTCGATGCGCAGGGGCCGATCGTCAGCCGGCGGGAAGACGTCCACGATCCCGCCCCGATGGCTGAACTCGCCCGGCTGATCGACGACCGGGGTCGGGCGATAACCCAGGCGATACACGCCCTGAAGCAGGTCACTCATGGGGATCCAGTCCCCCCGCTTCAGAACCCGCACTTCGGCCTCGAAGTCCCACGGCGGCAGAGTCCGATGCACCAGCGCGCGTGCTGATATCACAACGATGGGTCCCGCCGACCCGGCGGCGGGATCAGAGTGCCGTTTATCCTCTGTCTGATACAACCGAGAGAGGACACGCAGGCGCTGACCAAGAAGCTGCGGGTCCCAGGGTGTGCGTTGGTAGGGCAGGTGGAGCGGGGCTGGAAACAGCAGGACCCGCTCCGGGTCAGGCGTCCAGGCGCGGAGTTGATCGTAGTACTCACGAGCGCGCTCCGTGCCGGGGGTGACTACCAGGACGGGCCGGCCCAGGCCGCGATGCAGGCCGGCCACAACAAACGGCCGCGCTGCTTCAACCAACCCGACGGGGGACCGCGTCGCTGCGGCGTCATCGCCGGCGCGCAGCCCTGCCAGCAGCTCCGCATAGCCCGGCAGGCCGGCCAGCAGCGACAGCATCCCGGATAGATCTACCCTTTGTATCACATCAGAACCTTACACCAAACAAATACCAACACGGGACCGGTCCCATAGACCCGCCCCTCCAAGTTGCCCAAGCATCCAATAATTCTATCACACTCAGCCAACGCCGGCAACTCTGCACGGCCGGCAGTCACAGAAAAGGGGCGCCTCGATTGGCGCCCCGTCGTGTACATCAAGGCTTTCGGTTCCAGGTCCGAATCAGGCGGTTTCCGCCTTTGCCGGCGGCGATGCGTCCGGCAGAATCCAACCCAGATGCCGGATGCCAACGGTTTCCAGAACTATGTGCAGGAGGGTTCGCGTCACCACAATGGCTGTGAACATGCTGACCAGCACACCGACCGCCAGGGTCAAAGCAAACCCCTTGACAATGGTGGCGCCAAACTGGTTGCCAAACCAGAACAGAATCGCACACGTGATCAGCGTCGCAAAGTTGGAGTCACGGATCGATGGCCAGGCCCGCCGCCAGCCGGCGTCGATGGCCGGCCGCAACGTCCGGCCAAAGCGTAACTCCTCTTTCAAGCGTTCGAATATCAGGATATTGGCATCGACGGCCATGCCCACAGATAGGACGAAGCCAGCGATACCGGCCAGCGTCAACACCACCGGCAGCAACTTAAAGATCGCCAGAACGATGGCCGTATAGATGATCAGTGCCATGTCGGCCAGCAAACCAGGCAGTCGATAGTAAACGAGCATGAAGATCATAACCACCGCCAGGCCGATGATGCCGGCCACCAGACTGCGATCCACCGAGTCCTTGCCCAGCGTCGGCCCAACCGTTACGTTGTTTACCACCTTCAGCGGTACCGGTAAAGCACCATACTTGAGCTGAATCACCAGACTCTGGGCCCTTTCGCGGGTAAAATTGCCGGTGATCTGACCCGAGTCGCTGATGGCGCTCCGAATGGTGGCCGAGGAGATCACCTCGCCGTCGAGCACGATAGAGAGATACTCCCCAATGTGATTGGCAGTGTACTCACCGAATCGCTTCGCCCCTTCGGACTTGAGCGAAAAGCCGACCGCCGGCTCGTTCGTGACCTGGTCGAAGATCACCTGGGCCGAGGCCAGCATGTCGCCAGTAATCACAGTGGGCCACTCACGTTCGGTAACAGGCTGGGCGGTGGGAACGGGCGTGGCAGGCGTAGTGCCTGCGCCCGCAGCTTCCTGGGTCGCCGTCACCGGCGCCCCGGCGACGATGGTTTCTGTTGCAGCGCCGGTTGGCGAGGCCGTGAGGGTGGGGGTCGCAGTGGCCGGCGTTGTAGCCGTGGGTGTGATAGTCGGCGTGAAGTCGGCAACCAGGGCAGGATAGCTCGTCATCACCATCGTACCTGGCGTGTCACCCTCGCGCGGCGGCAGGAAGGTCGAGCCGGTCGCGATGATCTCCAGTCGGCCAGTCTCGCCGAAAGTCCTGATCGCCTGATCCGGATCGTCAACACCCGGCAGCTCGACGACAATCTTGTCCTCGCCCTGCAACTGAATCAGTGGCTCGGAGACTCCCAGTCCATTGATTCGGTTCTCGATAATCGTTCGCGCCGCTTCCATCTGATCGGCGTTGGGAACCTCGCTACTGGGCAGGTCTGCCTGAAGAAGGACCTGCAACCCGCCTTGCAGGTCGAGGCCCCTATGAATCGCGATGGACCGGCCCTCGGCATCAGGCGATTGCCATACCAACAGTCTCTCCAGACTGTTCGGATGATCTATGGGCAGACCAATGTAGACCGCGACAGCACTCAGAATGATAATGAAGACGAGCAACCAGTTTTGTTGACGCTGCATGGAATTCCGGAAGCCTCCAAAGAAATGGCCGGCCGATCAGATGACCCCCTGGCCGGACTGTCTGATGACTGGACTGTTAACCGAATGACAACGGCTGACGATTATAGTCCAGGGAGAAATGAAAGTCAAACCTGTTTCGTGATCAGCCACAGACCACCTCATCCCACCGACCTCTAATTACTGATCACTGATCACTGATCACCGACCACTGGACCCCAGGAACCGCTGCACACGCTGCAACACCTGCTGCGGGGTGAGGCCATCTGTGGGCAGGTAGAGATCGGCGTGCCGGCGCGCATGGCGCAGCCGGCGCCGAAGCTCATCGAGATAATCTTGCCCCCACTGGATGCGCCGGCGTTGAGCGATGGTCGGCAACTCCGCGTCCAGGTAGATGAGCAGATCGGGGGCGGTGATTCGTTGCCACATGTCGGGCACGCCGGAATGTTCCTGCGCCGGCTCGTGCACGTGATAGCCCAGGGCCTTCAACTGTCGGGCCAGCGTCGTCTTTCCCACTCCACACGGCCCAACCACGGCAATTCTCGCAGGGGCGGGATCCTCAGCCATCGCCTATCCCACCACCGGCGGGATGGGAAAGCGCACCATCAGGTGACGCACGTCGTCGTCGACCACGCGGGGAAGGATCGCTACGACGACAACGCTCATGTCATCCCTGGGCCGGCTATCATCCAGGGCCAATGCCCGGTAAATGATCGCGTTGGCCAATACGTCGGCTCCGGGACTGGGCGCTGCGCCATCCGGGGCAGCGCCGGCCTCAGCCTGTGCTCCGCCGCCCTGGGAAGGAGCGGCATCCAGATTGAGGAAGTTGGTGATGCACTCGGCCACGTTCAGCGGCCCTTCGGGCGAGCGCTCGCCAGCAGTCGCAATGCCATCGGTGAAGGCAACCACGTACGTCCCCGGCGCGATGGGCAGTTCTGTGATGACCGGTTTGGTACCCCGATGTACGCCCACTGACTTCGACGGCTCGTCCAGCACCTGAACGCCGGCCGGCGTCGCCACCACAACCGGACAGTGACTATTGCGGGACAGGACTATGGTCTTGGTCTGGAGATCGACGGAGACAATGTTGAGCGTGGCCTGCACTTTGCCCCGCCGGTAGGTGAACAAATAGTCGTGAGTGGCACGCGCCGCCGCGCCATCACGCACCCCCTCGGCTAGCAACGAGAGCGCTTTCCGCACCACTACATTGCTGATGGCTTTGGCCGACCGCCCCGAACGCTGGCCATCGGCCATCACCAGCGATATGCCGCCGTGGGGCCGCTCAATCATCTCGACAGTGTCGCCACTCTCACTCGTGGCATACTTTCCGATTTTCGCAACAGCCGCCTGGATTTCCACTTTCGTCATTCCCTCTTTCGCTCGTTACGCATCCCTCCTCTATTATACCACCACTGGCGTTGAGCGGAAATGACAGAGCGACGCTCAACGAGCGTCGCTCTGTTACTCCCCATCTCGTCACGCGGTGATCAACGCATCGGAGCCGCCGCCAGAACAGTCCAGATGTCTGTGACGTGTTTGCCATTCTGCCGGACAAAGTCCAGGTCTTGCAGATGGACGGCGCCGATGTCCTCGAACTGCGGATGCCTTGGTCCCCCATGTGCTCGGATCCAGTCCATCACGTCCTCAGCAGTGGAATACTCGCCACACAGCACCAGTCCATAACCTCTCAGATCATAGTACCCGTTGTGATACATGGCGCCACCAATAGCGAACTCGATGAACATTCGATCCTGGGGACAGTAGGAACCGTCGCCGGCCACCTCCCGGGCCGCCGCGTATAGCCGCTCATCCCCCTGCAGGGGGTCCACACCGAGTTCTGCCCGCCACTGGTTCACCAGCGGCTCAACCCCCGTATCCGGGGGCGCAGCCGCAGCCGGTACTGGCGATACGAGCATAACCAACAGAACAACCAGGAGAATCGCCGCGATGAGTCGATCTTGCATGTCTTCCCTCCTTCTGAACGTCCCACAAACACGGATTCACGCGCATCACATAGACCAGTCCAATCCCCCGGTGGTCAAGGATGCACAAGACGCCTTCTCTGAAGCTCTATGCTGCAAGCCTGGGCCGCTGACCTCCGCGCCTCTTCCGGGCTGGAGTGGGACTGATAGGGGCAGGGAACGACCAGACATGATAGCATGTATATCGATTCCTGGCAAGGCTGGACGGCGGGAAAAGCGCGGTTTTCGGGCCGTTTTCGAGAACGTAGGCCGGCCGTAGCCCTGTCGGGCGGACTCCGTCGGCAGTCGCCGGCTTTCGCGCATCTACGCGGCCCCAGGCGTTGCGATCGCCCGGTCCGGTCGTCTTACAGTTGCGAATGTGAATACCATGCCAAGGATGGAGCAAATGCCATATACCAGAGCTTTCACGCTGCTTATAGCCACCACACTGATGCTCGCTGCAGTGCCGGGCCTGGCGGCTAAGCCCCGGGCAGACCAGACGTCGCCCGGGCAGGCGTCAACAATCGTCGTCTCGATAGAACCTTTCCTGGCCACCGTGCCGGTCGGTGGCACGACCCAGGTGCAGGTCAACATCGAAAACCCGACCGGTGTGATCGCCTTCGAAATCCAGCTTTCATTCGACCCTACCGTGATCCAAATTCAGGACCAGGACAGCGAGCGACCTGGCGTGCAGGCGGGTCTGGGTTCTCTACTCAACGGGCGGGAGTATTTTCCGGCCACTAATGTTGTGGACAACATAGCCGGCACGATCGATGTCGCCGTGACGCTGATGGGCGCAACATCGCCGATCGATCCGATTAACGAGAACGGAGACTTGCTCACAATAACAGCGCGGGGAGAAACAGACGGTGCGAGCCCGCTTGCGCTAACCAGAGTTGACTTGATCGACGCCTCGCTCATCTCTCTATCGGCCAGCCTGGTCGATGGTGTGATCGTCGTCAGCAGCAGCGCCACCGTTACGCCGAGTGCAACGGCCACTCCGACCGGCACACCAACGGGGATTGCAGCTTCGCCGACTCCGAGCCCGACCGCAACTGCGACACCGACAGCGACCAGCACGCCCACCCCCACCGCAGAGCCGGCCCCGACGTTCGCTCACCATATTCAACTGCCACTGATCCTGCGCGAGTTCCAGATCGCTTCAACAGGCTCAGGATGAGCATCCTGAGTAGCGAAGCGTATCGAAGCGTGCGGCTCTGACAAAGTACCGTACTACCCTGAAGCCGCACCCTTCGATACGGCCTCCGGCCTACTCAGGATGCTCATGCCGAGCTTGACGAGGGTCTCATGCCGAGCTTGACGAGGGTCTCATGCCGAGCTTGACGAGGGGGGCCTGTCGAGGGGCTAGCCGTGATCTCGATACCTGGGGGCTCATTTGTGCCAAGACGCGGGGAGACCAAAGCGCGTCTGCGCCCACTACCCGTCGGCGCTTCGGGGGATAGACGCCTCGTGGCCGGGCTCGATCCGAGGTGGGCCGGGGCGCGGCCCAATGAGCCGGCGGGTTCGCCCACCTTCCACTATCTCCAGCTCGGGTATGCCGGCCGGTGGCCGGCCCCGACCACGGCCAAAATACACGATCTGTTTCCAGGCCGAGGTAGCGTCCTGGGCGATGACCACCAGCAGATCGTCCTTGTGACAGTGCATCAGCGCATCCTCGACGGCCTCATATTCAGATAGGACGACGCTGATGTGATCCTCCGACATGCCGGCCGCCAGCGCGCCAGCCCGCAGCAAGCCGGCGACTTCACCCGGCGACCGTCCTTCGGCCAGCACTCCCTCACGGATTACGAGCCGATGGAAGGCAGCGCCGGCTATGCGCCCCATCTCAGCGATATCCCGGTCCCGACGATTGCCCGGCGCGCCGATCACCCCCACCTTGCGCCGGGCGGAGAGTGTATCAACGAATCTGACCAGGGCACGATACGCCGGCGGATTATGGGCAGAATCCACGAGAACTCGAAACTCATATTGATCGAACAGGTTCAGCCGACCCGGCGTCTGAAAAAACGTGGTGGCGAAAGTGCGCAACCCCTGGCGAATGTTTTCGATGGAGACGCCGAGCGCGACGCAGGCGGCTACGGCCCCCAGTGCGTTGGAGACATTAAACATCGCGGCCCCTTCGAGAGTGGCGGGGATGAGGTGTGTCCATAGCAGCGGAATCTGACGCTCACCGTCGTACAGAGTCACCATCTGGCCGTTGACACCCTCTTCCAGCACGACCGCGCGCCCGCCATAGGCCAGGTGTTGCCGAACCACCGGATTGTCCCCGTTCATCGCAAAAAAGACCGGCGTGGCCGGCGTGCGTTCCACCATCTGCACACATCGAGGATCATCCGCATTCAGCACGATGTGGCCATCAGGCCGCACGATGTCGACGAGCACGGACTTGATGCGCGCTATGTCGTCCAGGGATTCCAGCCGCGCCGCCTGCATGCCCAGATGGTCGTTTTGGATGTTGAGCACCACCGCCACGTCGCACTGATCGAAGCCAAGACCTTCTTCAGCAATTCCCCGGAGCGACGTCTCCAGCACAGCCGCGCCCACGGTCGGATCCTTGAGAATCAAGCGGGCACTCCATGGGCCGGTCATGTCACCGCGCAGATGTTGCTCGCCGTCCACGTAGATACCATCGCTGGTCGTCAGCCCCACATCATGGCCGGCCATCTTCAGTATGTGCGCCACCATCCGGGCTGTGGTCGTCTTGCCATTGGTTCCGGTGACAGCAGCCAGCGGAATGCGGGCCGGCTCACCGGGCGGGAAGAGCATGTCTACGACCGGCGTCGCCACATCGCGCGGGGTTCCTTTGCTGGGGGCCACGTGAATTCGGAAGTCTGGAGCAGCATTCACCTCGACAATAGCCCCCCCGACTTCGCGAAGGGAGCGTGATACGTCTGGCGTGATCATGTCTATGCCGGCGATGTCTAGCCCCACGACCTCGGCCGCCCGCCGGGCCAGGCTGGCATTGTCGTAGTGAACCTCCGCCGTCCGGTCAACGGCCATGCCCCCAACCGACACGTCGCCCGTGGAGCGCAGATAGAACACCTGGCCGGCCGGCAGAACGGTATCCAGCGTGTAGCCGGCCTGAGTCAGGAGCCGCTCGGCCTGACGATCAACCTCGATCTGGTTCAAGACCTTCTCGTGGCCAACCCCCCGACGCGGATCGCTGTTTGTTATATCAACCAACTCCGCAATCGTGTGCTGGCCGTCTCCCACAATATGGCCCGGTATGCGCTCGGCAACCGCCACAACTTCGTCGTCGACAACCAGAATGCGATGATCGCGACCGGCTACGAACCCTTCTACCATCACCTGGCCGTGGTACCGTCGTGCGGACTCGAATCCACTTCGCACCTCATCGGCCGTCTTCAGACCACGCGAGAGGCCACGCCCGTGGCTGATATTGACCGGCTTCGTCACCACCGGATAGCCGAGTCGCTCGGCGGCCGCAACTGCCTCTTCAGCAGAGCGGACAACTTCGTGCGCCGGCACGGGGATGCCAGCGTTGTAGAGAAGGGTCGTCGCCAGGCTCTTGTCTGCGGCGATGTCTACGGCGATCTGGCCGGTCATGGAGGTTGTTGTGCCCTCGATACGCCGTTGCCGCCGGCCATAGCCAAGCTGCACCAGATTGCCCTCGTTCAGGCGAATATGAGGAATGCCCCGCTGCGCAGCCACATCCACGATCGCAGCAGTACTCGGATCCAGGGCCACCTCATTCGCCAGCCGGGCCAGCGACTCCAGTTCCTCTTCAAGACGAACCGGCGCGCTGCCAGCCGGCTGGAACTGTGCGGGCAGGGCCGACCGCAGAATCTCTACGGCCAGGTGTCCTGCACGCCGGCCGACCCGCTCCTCCTGATACTCATAGATCACGAAGTAGCGCCCGGCATCCATCTCCAGGGTCTGCCCAAACGAGACCAGCGTGCCGGCCAGGCACTGGAGTGCCAATGCCAGATGGGGCAGAACCCGGATCAGGGGCACTCCGACTCGCAGTTGGTCGGCAAGCTGCACGTGGAAATCCGGGGGACGGGGCCACGCCGGCGGCTCGGCCGCCACCAAGTGCCCGGCTTCGAGAGCCGGCATCATCTCCAGCAGCCGATCTGCGAAGCCATCCAACTCCCCCGTGTTCCGGCCCGCCAGGGGACCCATTGCCACGGTCATGCGAATCACGGGCCGGCGACCGTACGGGCTCGGGCCACAGTAGACGCTGGTTTCTTCGATTCTCACGGAGTCAACCGCCGGCGGTGGGGACGGCTTGGGGGGCGGTGGATGGCGAGGCAGCAAGTCTGGCGTCCAGATAGGCTCGCCAGCCCCGTTCAAACTCGGCTACGTCTGTGCCAAGCGCCGCCGGCACCGCCCTGTCCCAAGAGGACACCTGAGTCAGTGCCTCGTCAAGCGCCATGAGGCCATCAGAGCCATAAGTCTCCGCCACATAGTCGACCATGGTCATCACTTCATAATACGCCAGGTGCGACTGCGAACGACTGGCGGAGAACATATCGATAGCTCGGGGTGCGACGAGCCGGCCTTCGTCTTCGGCGGCTCCAAGGGTGTTCAACATCTGGGTGTCCCAACGCGCCGGGAAAGGGGCCTGCCACCGCAGCGACCAATAGCGAACATGGTCCTGGAGCAGTTGCACGCTATCCAGATAACGATACCGTGCGGCGTCGCCAGGGTCTACGAGTCGATCCGCAATGGGGTGAGCCAGCCGCCACAGAATCGGCGCACTGTCGGGGACGGATGCGAGGCGCGGGCTGAGTCTGGGCGACGGAAGAAGCAACAGATTATCCCGTGAATCATACTCTACCACATCATCCGGGGCGATTTCGACGCTGAGGCGTTCGCCGGCCAACACAGACACATCGCCTTGACGATAAGTCGCACGAAGGGCATCGATCGTCCCCTGGACAGCCTCTGCATCAGCCTCACGGTAGATGAACCGGACGCCCGGAGCGTCGCCTTCCAGGCGGCGACCCCAGAACGTTGCAATGGGAGGCGTTCGTCGCCAGGTGTCTGCAAAAATGCGATAGAAGCGTGTTTCGCGAGTGGCCGGCGGTCCCGAGAAGCGCAGATCAACCATGGCTGTCTTGCCCTGGAACTGCCAGCGCTCAATGACGGGCGGCTCTTCGCCTGGGACCGGAAGGGGAAGCGTGGTCAGAGCAGCAGCCTGTTGTTGCCGCCACTGCCGGCTGGCCAGCGGATCCAGGAGCGTGAGGTATGCCACCGCGTCGCCTATCTGGCGGGCCTTCAGCTCCTCAGCGATGGTCTGGCGCAGTTCCTGGCGCTGCGTCTCGGCTGCGAGCTGCCGGCCTCGCCACAGATCGAACCCGCGAACTGCGATGACCAGAAGGGCCAGCGCCAGGACGATCCAGATACTCCGCCAGTCAATATCGCGCAGCCGTTCCGCCCAGGCCGCGGAAGGCGCCGCTCCATCGACGGTTGGGCCCTCAATTCCCTCTGGCGGTACGACCGGCTGGCGAAATGACTCTTTTTCCCACCAATTCGCCATATACGAATCTCAACAAGAAAGCAGGGCGGGAATCTTGGTTACCCTCCCCGCCCCAGGTCAGTGATCAGCATTCAGTGATCAGTATTCAGTAGTTCGGTCTGATGGCTAATTGCAGGTACTGACAACTGATGACAGACCACAGTGCTATCCAACGGTTGAACACCTGCCGACGATCAACGGCGACGACATAGCCGAGTGGCTGTGCCGGCGCTACGCCGGCACCTGTTGCCCCCGCAGGCGTCTGAGCCAGCCCGTCAGTTCGCCGTTCTCCCACGCAACCAACAGGGGCGACGCGTTGAAGATCGACGAGTAAGTCCCACTGATGATTCCGATGAGCAACCAGATGACGAAATGGCGAATCGTAACGCCTCCGAACAGGGCCAGGGACGTCAGCGTGAACAGCACCGTCAACTGTGTATTGATCGAACGATCCAGCGTCTGAATGATGCTGTGGTTGACGACTTTCTCGAAGGGCTCGCCCCGGCGACGTCCCATATTCTCCCGAATCCGATCGAAAACCACGATCGAATCATGCACCGAGAAGCCGATGACTGTCAGAAGCGCCGTGAGGAACAAGGCATCGACCTCCCAGCCCAGGAAGTGCCCTATTATGGCCGCGACCCCGACCACCACCGCCACGTCGTGGAGCATAGCCACAATTGCGCACGCTGCGTAACGTAACGGTTTCGGAACGCGACGAAAGGCCCAGGCGATGTACAGGAGAATCCCGATGGCGGCCAACGCCACAGCCTGAGCTGCCCGATCGGCTACCTGCGCGCCCACCGACGGGCCCACAGACTCGAATCTCTGCTCCTCAAAGCTGCCATACGCCGCCTGAATATCGGCCTCAATGGCATTCTTCGTGTCAAGGTCTTCTATCCGCTTGGAGCGAACCAGCAAACCGCGATCACCCGTTGTCTGCACGAGAGGATCAACCAGATCGGGGCCGTAATTCGCATAAATCGATTTGATCTCTGCCGTGCTTACGCTGACCTGCTCATTAAACTCCAGTTGCAGCAGTGAACCCCCGGTGAAGTCGATTGCCAGCGGCAATCCAAACACGAAAAGCGCGATCAGCCCGGGAATGACCACCAGAGCCGATAGGCCGAAATACCAGTAGCGCTTGCCAACAATGTCAAACACGAACGAAGCCTCCTAATGTCAGTGAACGGTGATCAGTTATCAGTCCATGTCATTGACCAGACTGAATGAGTATAGCACACTTGATGGGTGTTGGCAAACAACTTGCCGGCGGCCAGTACACAGTGATCAGTGATCAGTAATCAGTAATCAGTGACCACTGATCACTGATCACCGGCAGTATACCTCTGCCAGGGTGTGCAGGCGCGCAGCAATGTCATCTGTGAGCATGTCGGGCGTGTAGCGCCAGGTCCAATTGCCGCTCGCACGGCTGGGGAAGTTCATGCGCGCCTCATTGCCCAGGCCGAATACGTCCTGCAGCGGCACAATAGCTGCGTCTGCCACAGAGCTGAACGCCAGCCGAATGAAGTCCCAATGAATCTCGCTGCCGTCGCTACCCAGATATTTCAACACAAAGTCCTGCTCTTTTGCGGGCCGGCTTTCGAACCAGCCGCACGTCGTGTCGTTGTCGTGAGTTCCCGTGTACACCACACAGTTCCGCTCGTAGTTGTGCGGCAGAAACTCGTTGGTGGCGTCGGAGTCGAAGGCAAACTGGAGCACTTTCATCCCAGGGAACCCAAAAGCATTTCGTATCTCTTCGACCTCCGGTGTGATGACACCAAGGTCTTCGGCAATGATGGGCAATTTTCCGAGGGCCTGCTCGACGACGTGGAACAGGTCAGCGCCTGGCCCCTTGACCCAGCGGCCCTTAACGGCCGTCTTTTCGGTGGCCGGCACTTCCCAGTAGGCCTCGAAGCCCCGGAAGTGGTCCACCCGGACGATGTCGAACAGCCCCAACGCGGCGCGAAAGCGCTCGATCCACCAGGTGTAGCCGGTCTCGGCCATCACGTCCCAGCGATAAAGCGGGTTGCCCCACAGTTGCCCCGTCGGGCTGAAGTAGTCGGGGGGGACGCCGGCCACCACCGTCGGCTTGCCCGCCTCATCGAAGTAGAACAGGTCCGGGTTAGACCAGGTCTCGGCGCTGTCGTAGGCCACGAAGATCGGGATGTCGCCGATGATGCGAATCCCCTGCTGGTTGGCGTAGCGCTTGAGGGCCAGCCACTGCCGGAAGAACTGGAACTGCAAGTAGCGGTGAAACTCAATCTGATCGTCGAGTTCTCTGGCCACTGCTGAAACCGCGTCCGCATCGCGCGTAGCAATGTCTGTGCCCCACGTGTTCCAGGCTGCGCCGTCGAAATGATCCTTCACCGCCATGAACAGGACGAAATCGTCCAGCCAGTGCCCGTGTGCGTCACAGAACGCCGTGAACTCGCCGCGCTGGGCCCACGACGCATGGGCCTTGAATCGCTCGAACGACCGCCGCAAGATCGGCATTTTGAAGTCAATGACCGGCCCGTAATCCACGCGACCGGCCGGAAATCGCGGCGCGTCCGCGACATCGGAGGGAGAGAGCGCGCCTTCCTTGACCAGTTCGTCGAGGCTGATTAGCAGGGGGTTGCCGGCAAAGGCCGAAAACGACTGGTACGGCGAATCGCCGTAGCCGGTCGGTCCCAGGGGCAGCACCTGCCACAAGCGCTGCCCGCCGGCGTGCAGGAATTCTACGAACTGATAGGCCGGCTGCCCCAGTTCGCCGATGCCGAAGGGGCCTGGCAGGGATGTGGGGTGGAGTA
>JBHHTZ010000027.1:0-16290 GCA_046753605.1 Anaerolineae bacterium | reverse complement strand
GGCGGTCAGTAGACGGAAGGACCTGCGGCACATAGTAAACCTCCTCGTCGAGCTTTCAGGGTAATACGTGACGAAACGGGAATGCGGAGCCGGCTGGCGCATGACACGGGTTGCACTGAGGCCGGCGCTCAACTCAGTCTATCATTATTTGGATTGTTGCTGGTCAAAACCTGGTAGTCGGCTTGCTATCGCTGATGGATACGCTGAACATTACAACGGCTACAACGTCTTTCAACAAAAGCCAACATCCAACGCACGTTGTGATGGGGGGATATTCAGTTCAACAGCCGGCCCGGTTCGCGGCTTGATCGAAGGCGAGGTTGTGGGGTGGTGTTCCGCCGGGTCAGTAACTGCTCACAGTGTAGCACGTTCTGGGCCGGCTGTCAACCGGTGGCCATGCGGGGCTGACCTGTGGAGCTTGTGGCAAGCACAAGACTTTGAAGCATAAGAATTGCTAGATGGCTG
Organism: Anaerolineae bacterium; assembly: GCA_046753605.1. Taxonomy (GTDB): domain Bacteria; phylum Chloroflexota; class Anaerolineae; order Epilineales; family JAANWY01; genus JBHHTZ01. Next base: position 15,825 of record JBHHTZ010000027.1, on the reverse strand, counting down.
GATGGCTCACATTGTTACCGCCCAGTCATCTAGCCATCCAGCGGCGTCCTGAGCTTGTCGAAGGGCCATCTAGCCAACTATTCTTAGAGCAGCAAGGCATCATCAGATATACTGGGCGACAAATTCCAGCAGGTCCATCACCTGGATAGAGGTCTCCATGCGTTCGTGGGCCATTTTCAGCCGCTCGAAGCAGGCCGGACAGTCAAGCAGCATGATTTCCGCCCCCGTCTCCTCCGCTTCGCGGATCACGGCTTTGGCCATGTCTACCGACAGCTCGCCGTAGGCCCGTCGGATGCCACCGCCCGAACCACAGCAGCGCGCCATCTCCCGGTTGTGTTCCATTTCCACTACTTTCACACCTGGCACGCTGCGCGCGACGATGCGCGGCGGCTCGTGGACCGGCGTCCCCCGAGCGATGTAGCAGGGATCGTGAACGGTGACGGTGACATCGGCTTGCTTGCCTGGCTTGAACTTCCCTTGTTGAATCTGTTCCACCAGCACCTCGGTGGTATGCACAATCACCAACGGGAAGTTTTCCGCACCGTACAGCTCCGGCCAACGGTGGGTGAGGTGATCCAGGCAACAAGGGCACGAGGTTACGAGCCGCTTGACGCCCTGGGCAACATACCCATCCACGTTGTGATGGACCAATTCGACAAGCATCTCGCGGTAGCCGAGTACCCACAGCGGGAAGCCGCAGCAGTACTCGTCCATGAAGAGCGTAAACTCGACCCCGGCGGCGTGCAATGCCTTGACCGCGCCGGCCACCATCGGTTGGGCGGTGTAGGCGCCGCTGCAGCCGACGAAGAAGCCGGTCTCGGACTGTTCGGCGACGGGCACGTCCGCCGGCAGGAACTCGAACCGTTCGACGTGCGGCCGATCGTAAGGGTTGTGCTTTTCGGCGATGATCTGCGGCGAGTTCACTTGTCCGCCGATCGGCCCCACACCCAGTTCGACCATCTTGGCCCGCAGCGCCGGCCACAGCCGCTGGGTGTGGATGCCCACCTCACAGACTTCACCGCACCGGCCGCAGGTTGTGCACTTGTACAATGCCTCCGAGAGCTGGGTCAGGGTGTAACGGCTCATCTCGGGCCGGCCGAAGATGCGCGGCAACAAACCGTGCTGCAGGCGCAGCATTTCGCCGTAGATGCGCATCTTCTCCGGCGGAGTGATCTTCTCGTCGCCCAGGATGTCAAATGCCGGACACCACTCAAGACAGGCGTGACAACGCGCGCAGGCGTCCAGGCTGGCAAGTTGAAGCTTTGTCAGACCCTCGGCCAGATCTACAGCACGCTCAGGTTCGTGAGGCATCAACAATCTCCTCTGCCAGGGTCAGGCTGCGCCGCGAGGCTGTGATAACCGCTGCCGGGCCGCGTAGGTGGTGATCTGCGCGGCCAGCATGTGAAACAGTTTGGAGAAGGGCAGGTAGCCGATCAGCGCAAACCCGCCCACGCCGTGGAGCACGTAAACCCACGTGTAGGCCCGCATCGGATCGCCCGCCGTCAGCGCTGCCACTACCCAGCCGAACACTGAACCGACGGGATAGGCGCCGGCTTGTGCCCAGCCCAGCGGCGCCAGGCGCAACCCTTCCAGCACGAAGCCCAGGATGACGACCACCCAGAACAGGAGCAGCACCACACTGTCAGCCGGCACGGAAATCTGGTGGACGGTAGGGAAGAAGAACCGCTTCACCACACCAACCGTAAGCCCAATGAGCAGCAGCCCGCCGCTCACGTCCATGGCCGTAGCCAGGGCCGGCTCGATCTGTGCCAGCAGGTCTGGACGGAAGATTAGGTTCACCAGGGAGCTGAGCACGCCGAGCAGCAGGATGACGAACGACCAGGTGATGAGCACCAGCATGACGCCGCGAACTTTGCTGCGGGCAAACACGCGCCGGCCAAACAGGCAATCGAGTGAGAAAGGCCGGGTGAGAACCAGCCACAGCATGCCCAGGTAGCCCTTGCCTTCCAGCGGGCCACTGCCTTTGTCTTCACCGCTCAACCAGAGGGAGATTCGGCTTAGTGTCCCCAACGCGAAGACCACCAGCGCAGCCAGCCCGACGGTGTTGAACAATCCGCGCCACCCGGCAGGCACATTGATTAGTGATTGAAACAAGGTATGCATCAGGTACTCCATTTCGGATTGCGGATTGCGGATTTCGGATTGCCGCTATCACTTCTTCCCACGTCTTCTCTTTGCGGTGTTGATAGAGGCAACGGTGATAGCCAGGAGCTCATCAGCTTCTTTCATCAGGGATTCCAGTCTGTCAAGTTTGACAATGTCGGCCTCAACCAGTAGCTCCATCCAGTACAGTGATTCGTCTGCCTCTTCTTCCACCGTCCCCATCTTCGAAATAAAGTCGGCGGTTGACTTGGCGCGACATGCCGCACGATAATTGGCTCCGACCGAAGTACCTGAGCGCAACAACTGGCGACCAAGCACTTGTGCAGTTGGCTCCTTTGGCAACCACTGGACCAATCGAATGATGCGAAGTGCAAACTGCTTCGTCCTCCGCTTCATCTGTTCCTTATCCATGTCTCCCTCCTCGTACTCTATGTCAGACCGCAAAACTCGGACTGCAGAACAGGAATCTGCAATCTGCGATCTGCAATCTGCAATCAGTTCGCTCCGGCCTCGATCCAGCGCGCAATCAAGTCGATCTCGGCGTTCGTCAGCGGCGGGCTACCCAGAGGCATCTGCTGGCCGGCTTCCCAGGTTCCGCGCAGGGCCTGGATGAGCAGGCTGGCTTCTGCATCGCCAGGTACGATGGCCGGCCCGTGCAGGCCGCCCTTGAGCAGGTCGGCCCGCGAAGCGACGCTGAGGCCGCTCTGCACGCCGTGGCAGGCGGCACATTTCTGGCGCAGTAGTGGCTGAACCTGGGATGAGAAGTCCGGCACAGCGGCCATCCCCTGACTGCCGGCGCCCCCCACTTCGCCGACGGGACTCGGCGCAGCGATCAGCCTGACCCCCACATAGCCGTGGCAGCGGTTGCAAAAAGCATCTGGATCGGCATGGCATCCCAGGCACTCGGTTTCGCCCAGGTCGGAGGCCTGCACGTACGCGAAATGTGTGGTGCGCCAGTTTGCCAGCGGTTCGTGATAGTCCGGGGCGGTGAGGCCGGCCGGCACGCTGAGCGCCAGCGGCCCACTCCCGCCCAGGCCCGGTTTTTCGACTCGCACGCTGGCGTAGGCGACGGTGGTCAGTGCGGCCAGCAGAAGGAATACCAGGATGGCTGCCTTGCGTGTCTGGCGCGGAATGGCGGCCAGGGCAGCAATGACTGTCAACACGACTGCGAGATTGAAAAGCGACATCATCTTCTCCACTGCGGAAGCCGAGCAGGTGTAGCCGGCGTCCTCACCAGTGCATAGGCGACTCTTCGCCAGTTGTGGAAGGGATCAACGCATTGCCCACCAGATCGTGTACCCCCACGACTTCCGCGTCAATGTCATGTTTGGGCAGCACTTTCCGCAGTTGTGCCTTGCAAATGGCGCAGATCGTGGCCAGGGTGTTGGCCTGGGTGGTGCGGAAGGCCTGGGCCCGCATCTTCGAGCCGGCGACACGCAGGTCCATCAACTCGTCGGTTAGCAGGCCACCACCGCCGGCGCAGCACACGGTTTGTTGTCGGATCGTGTTGGGCGGCATCTCGCGCACGTCGAGCACGGCCGCCCGCAGCAACTCTCGGGGTTCTTCCAGCGGACCGCCGGCGCGCGCGATGTTGCACGGGTCGTGATACGACACGGTGCGCGTCAGGTTGGCTTCCCGATCCAGCCGGAAAGCGCCGCGTCGCAACAGATCCAGCGTAAACTCACAGATGTGGATGGGGTACGGCGTGCGCAGGAAGTTGAGTGGGCCGTTCAACGTTTTCATGAACATGGCCACTCGCCAGGCGTGGCCACATTCACCAAAGATGATGCGCTTCACGTTCAATTGGCGGGCTGCGTCCAGGATGCGTCTGTTGAGCGTCTTCATGTTGCGATAGTCCAGGAACAGGCCAAAGTTAGCTGCTTCGTCGGCATAGGTGCTGGTGGTCCAACTGATGCCGGCGGCATGGAAGACCTTGGCGTAGCCGGTCATGGTGTCGAGGTTGACGAAGTTGTCAGCGGAAGGCGGGACAAGCAGCACTTCGGCCCCCTCGACGTCCACCGGCAGGCGGATGTCGAGGCCCGTCTCTTCTTTCAGCTCATCTTCGAGGAACTCGCAGTTGTCGATCCAGGCCAGGGCCGGAATGCCGATGTTGTTGCCGGTGCGGTAAACGTTGGCGATGACCTCCGTCACGTACTTGTTGGCCACGCCGATGGAAGCCATGATCTCGCGGGCGGCAATGGTGAGTTCTGCCTGGTCAATCCCGTAGGGGCAGAAGACAGAGCAGCGCCGGCACTCTGAGCACTGGTAAAAGTAGGTGTACCACTCGTCGAGAACTTCTTCGCTGAGAGGCTCAGCGCCGGCCAACTGGCCCAGCAGACGTCCGGCCGGCGTGAAGTAGTAGCGGTACACCTTGCGCAGCAGCTCGGCCCGAGCGTAGGGCATGTTCTTGGGGTCACCTGTGCCGAAAAAGAAGTGACACTTGTCGGCGCACGCCCCGCAGCGCACACAGATGTCCAGGTACGTTCGAAGGGCGCGTGACTTGCCCAGCAGCTCGTCGAACCTGGCGATGGCTTCCTCCTGCCAATCATCTGGCCGGCTCTCGGGCAGTCCAATGGCCGCGAGATGTTCCGGTCGAGCTGGATGACAGCGGATCTCGGCCGAAGCGTCGGGCGTCACCGCCGGGATGTCAAACTGCAAGGGTTTCATTGTTCCATTTCAGATTTCAGATTTCAGATTGCGAATTGCGGATCGCGGAATGAGAAATCTGCAATCTGCGATCTGCAATCTGCAATGGATCTGGGGGGTCCCACGGGTTGACGTGAAGCCGGCGTCGCCCATCGTTGGGCTGGTTGCGCGTGGGACTGAGGAAGACGCCAGGCGCATGCAGCAGTTTGCTAAACGGAAAGTAGGCTACCAGGATGAGAACTAGCGTGAAGTGAATCAGGAAGAGCGGGTGGGCCGGAATCGTCGTCGGGGACAGTGTGATCAGGCCGAGCAGGAAGGCCTTCACCTCCACCAGGTCTACCGGCGCGACGTACTTGATCAGCAGGCCCAGGGTCCCAATGGCCAGGAGCAGCAGCAAGACCAGGTAGTCCGACAACAACGACCCGTAGCGCACGCGGTCGATGAGCAGCCGGCGCAGGAAAAGGTACACTCCGGGTAGCACGAAGAGCAGCCCCAACAGGCCGGCTATCGGGGCCAGCGCCACCACCCAGCCGGGGACCGGGTAGAGGAAATAGCGCAGATGGCGTATGGCGAGCAGCAGAAAGGTCAGGTGGAAGAGCCAACTTCCCAGCCACAGGGCGCGGTCCGCGCGATACAGGCTGCGAAATGCCACGACCTCGCCGGCTACCCGCGCCCAAGCCCCGGAGCGGGTCTTGGGGGCCGGCGTGGTGGGGATTCTAAAGGGCACCGGGGTCTCCAGCCAGAGCCACAACCGAAGGCCCAGTCCCATCCAGAAAATGAGAACGGCCAGGTAAGCCAGCGCGTTGAAGGTGAGACTCAACCCGTCCATGGTCACTCTTCTTTTGCTCAGCCGCCGGCGGCTGGTGGTACCAGCGTTACCACGTCGCTGGCGTGAAGGACCGTCCTACCGGGCGACGCCGCTCCGTTCACCACCGTCAAGATGTGCAGAGAGGGAAAGCCGGTTTGCGCATCAAAGAACAGGTGCCCGTGCTCCCCGGCTCGCTCTGCCAGGTCGGCCAGCAGGTCCGACAGCCGCGCTCCATCGGCCAGCTCCATGTCCGCCTCCGACCAGCCGATGTATTGAGCGTAGACACCGGTCAGGCGAACCTTGACCCTCATTCCGATCACACACATCCCGTGGGTTTGGGCAGTCCCGCCAGCCGGCAGGCTCCTTTGTCGAGGCCAGTTGGGAAGATCTGGTACATGTACTTGACCTCCAGGCCCAAGTCCTTGCCGATCTTGCGGATCATGGGGGCGATGCCGAACTGCTCGTAGTAGTTACGGATGTAGTGGATGACCGCCCAGTGGTCTTCGGTCAGCTCGTCGATCGCCTCTTCTGGCGCGAAGAAACGGGCCACATCCTCATTCCACAGTTCAGGGTTCTGGATGAATCCATCCTCGTCCAGTTCCAGCGTCATACCTGCCAGTTCAACGGTTTTGGTTGCCATCTGCTCTCTCTCCTCTATGTTGTGGTTTCAGAAACCCGGTTTTTTCTCTGGTCGAGAGCGCTGCGTGGCCAATGGCTCTTGCGCGAACGCGGAAGGTGCTTTTCCCAGGCAAAAACCCGGTTTCTCCGGTTACTGAACTTGCCTCGTACTTACCAGTGGAAACGCACACCGCTGCGGGCCGTCTCCCTCCACAGGACGTAGCCGTCGATCAGTTTGTCGCTCATGGGAATGCCGGTCTTCTCGAAGAACCTCCCCCAGCCGATGCGGTTGATCCAATCGCCAATCCGCTCGTCCTTCCGGGCTCCCTCAGCCCAGGCGTTCACGATTCCCCAGATGGCCTCCGTGGTTTCTGGCCAGCGAGGTGGGGTGTTAGGCAGCCACGGGATGACCAGCTTGGCAAAGGCCGGGCCGGTGCCGGCATTGCCGGCCTTCCCGCCCACGTAAATAGCCACACCGTCCGTGTCCGGGTCACCGATAGGCATTCCGACGCACTGGCCCACGCAGGCCACACAGTGAATACAACGCTTCGGGTCTACCTGCACGCTTCTGGGGGGCCTGGGCTTGATCGCGCCGGTGGGGCAGATCGAGATAATGAGCGGAATCTCACAGCCGGCTACCTTCTCGTCATCTACGCGCGGGATGTCGCGGTGAACGCCGATCACGCCGATGTCGGCGGTGACGGCCTCGCCGCAGTTGTTTACGCACCCGGAGACGGATATCTTCAGCTTGGCCGGCAATTCCTCCGCCAGGAACAGGTCATACAGCGAATCGGAGATGGCCTTAGAGATGGCTGCTGCGCCGGCGGCCGCAAACTGGCAGTGTATCCAGCCGGTGCAGGCCACCACGTTGTGCAGGCTGCGGTCCGCGCCCCCCACCGGTAGCCCCAGCGCTACCAGTTTCTGGATGATCTCGTCGATCTCCTCCGGTTTTACACCCACCAGCTCCAGGCTATGCCGGCGGGTGATGCGCAGGTAGCCCTCTGTGTATCTGTCGGCCAGATTGCAGATTATGCGCGCCAGCTCCGTGCTCACCCGCGCATTGGAGGGCATGCCGGCGCGAATGGTGTAGCACTCTTCGCCGCTCTCCGCCACGTGTCGCAGGACCCCTGGCCGAGGCACGTCGTGCCACACCCACTGGCCGTAGTTACGCTTTATGATGGGCGGCAAGTTCGCTTCCGTTGGTGGTATACCGACTCCGGGCATGGCCTTTCTCCTTGTAGTTTTTTATGACACAGCCAACTCTTCGGCTTCCCAGTGATAGAATACGTTGATTCGAGGCTCGACCATCTGCTGAGGCGTGGGTTCCACGCCCACCCACCGCATAAACTGGTCCATGCCAACTCGGTAGAGGAAGTCTCCCATCCGCTCCTTGCGCCGGGCGTGCTCGTCGAAGACGTCGGCGATACGATCGACGAGGTCCATTACCTCGGGGTAGTCGGGTGGGTTGGCCGGCACGAAGGGCGCCAGGACCTTGGTCATGAGCGGTCCGTACTTGCCCCGCAGTTTGCCGCCCACCTGTATGGCCACCCCGCGATCATCGCCCGGACGGATGGCGTACGGGCATTTGTTGATGCAATACATGCAATGGAGACAGGCTTCTTCGTCGATCTCCAGACGCTGCCCGTCCCAGTACATGGCCCGTCCGGGGCACATCATGGCAATGTGAGCCATATCCCCACCCTCTGCAACCCACTCGGATAGCTTCTCGTTGTCCACCTTGGGCGGGTCGCGGAAGACGCCGATGATGGCGATGCAGCTCTTCTGCTGCGAGCGAGTGCAGTCATTGGGGCAACCGGAGAAGCGTACCTTGAGCTTGTGGGGAAAGCGAGGATACTGCACGTCATCCAGGAATCGTCGGTACCAGGCGCTGCGCATACCCATAGCGTCCACCAGAGCGGCGTCGCAGCGGGCCATGCCCAGACAGTCCACGGTGTTGCGGTAGGCATCGCCCGTGGACCCCACGTCCAGGCCATGCTCATTCAGGTCCTTCACCGTGGGCTGCAAGTCCTCGGTGGGAATGCCCAGCACTTCGATGTCACCGCCGGCGCTGTGCAGGTGCAGGATGCCGTAGGCGTGCTCATCGGCGATGTCGCACACGGTGCGCAGCGTCTCAGTGGAATAGAAGCTGCCGCACGGGGGCAGAACCCGCACGAAGTTGGCGCCCGGCGCGATGTCTGGTCGGGCCGATTGCCGCACCAGGATGCCGGCTGCCACACCAGGCAGCGACACATAGCCACCGAATCCCCACTGGGTCTGCCGTAGCCGCAGCGACTCCTCGTACATCATCAGATGATAGGTGGATTTCCTGAGTTCGGTGACGTGGCTGGGCCAGGGTCCCTCCTCCAGCGCATCGCACAGAGGCGTTCCCAGTTCTTCCTCGGGCAAGACCTCGGTTGGGGCGACTGCCTTCTCCGCTCTAGGTGACGCAGCGAGGGCGGCTTCGGCTTCTTCTCCTCGAAATTCCTGGAGTTTGGTCGTCGCCGTCAGGCAGTTAGGACAAAGGGTCTGCTTCTTCTTCAGGTATCTGTATCGCTTCTGCCATCGCTTATCCGCCTCCAACTGCTCCTCAGTGAACTCAGCAATGACGAAGCTGCAATTGGGACAGGCCAGCAGGACCTTAGTCACGGATTTGCCTCCTTGTTTCGTAACTACCAGCTCCCCCACTGCTGCCGACGGTTGAAACCGCGGCTACCATTGCGAAGCGGCGTCCTGAGGCCCCTCCCGAGCCTGTCGAGGGGCTTGTCGAAGGGTCGCCCTTCGGTAACTCCAAACCCACCCCGCGCAGGCAGGTTTCGCAAGGGTTGTCGCGAATTATGAACTCTGAGAAAATAATCCGGCAACAGCGCGTTGCATCTCAGCCGGCGCCCGCTCATATGTCATTCCTCACTCCGCTGGCGCTCCGTTCGGAATGACATATGAGCGGGCGGTTCGTCACCGGATTATTTTCTCAAAGTTCATCATTCGCCGGGCGCAATTATTATATCGCAATGCGACCTCAGGTGGAATAAGACAATCTCCTTATTTGCGATAGGGAAAACGTCCTATTCTCGTGGCAGTTGGGGCGTGCTACAATTGAATTCACCATGCGCTATTACCCAATTGCCCTGAAGATCACGGGGCGAGAGTGTGTCGTGGTCGGTGGTGGCGAGGTCGCCGAGCGCAAGGCCAGAAGCCTTCTGGCTGCCGACGCCCAGGTCACGGTTGTGGCCCCACAGGCCACGCCAGGTCTGCGCCAACTGGCTGCCATGGGACGGATACAGTGGTTGCAGCGAGAGGTAGCTTCGGGCGATCTGATGGGGGCGGCCGTCGTCATTGTCGCCACCGACGACCCGCAGCGCAACCTCCGCGTCTGCCGGCAGGCTCGGGCGCAGGGATCTCTGGTCAACGTGGTGGACGACCCGGTCCACTGTGACTTCATCGCGCCGGCGGTTGTGCAACGCGGTAGCGTAACCATTGCCGTTTCCACCGGTGGCAAGAGCCCGGCCCTGGCCGCCGAAATCCGCCGCCGTATCGACCACACCATCGGCGACGAGTATGGCGCGCTGGCCGATCTGCTGGGGGAGATGCGCGGGAGGGTGCGAGCGGCGATACCGGATGCGGCACGACGGGCTGCTTTCTGGCACACCCTGGTACAGATGGACCTGTTGTTGGACCTGCTGCGGCAGAGTGACGAGCAGGCGGCGCGGCAGCGGGCGGAATCCGTTCTGGCTGCCTGGCAGGAGCCGGCATGCGAATGATACCCCACACCAACATTGGCATCGTCTACCTGGTCGGCGCGGGGCCTGGCGACCCAAAGCTCATCACCGTACGCGGCGCAGAGTGCCTGGCCCAGGCGAACGTCGTGGTCTACGACCGGCTGACGAACTGTCATCAGTTGGAGTATGCACCGGCTTGTGCCGAGCGAATATACGCCGGCAAGTCGCCTGGTCGCCAGTCTATCCCCCAGACAGCCATCAATCGCCTTCTCGTGGAGCGGGCTTACGAGGGCAAGACCGTTGTCCGCCTCAAGGGGGGTGATCCCTTCGTCCTGGGGCGCGGCGGCGAGGAAGCAGAGGTTCTGGCCGCCGGCGGCGTGCCTTTTGAGATAGTCCCGGGCGTCACCTCGGCGGTGGCCGTCCCGGCTTATGCCGGCATCCCCCTCACCCATCGCGATTATGCCTCTTCTTTCGCTGTGGTCACCGGCCACGCCAGAAAGGAGGCAGCCACCTCTCTGCCCCCCATCCCGGATGCAGACACGCTGGTTGTCCTGATGGGCGTCAAGAACCTGGCGGCCATCGTGGAGCGGATGCTGATCCAGGGGCGCTCGCCAGCTACGCCGGCGGCTCTCATTCAGTGGGGAACGACGCCGATGCAGCGGACGGTCGTTGCGACGCTGGACACCATCGTTGAGCGGGCAACGGGTATCGGCCCGCCGGCTGTCCTGGTCGTCGGCGAGGTCGTGGCCCTGCGGGAGCGACTGCGTTGGTTTGAGGACCGCTATCTCTTCAGTCTTGGGAGTCTGACTCTCTCGCCAACGGGTGTGCGACGCAACGGGTTGCGCGATTCACTTGAACAAGGTGTCGCGCAAGAGCTTAGTCCCTGAACGCCTATCACAGGCTTACCAACCCCTGGCGAATCGCGTACCGCACCAATTCCGTGCTCTTGTGGATGTCCAGCTTGTCCATGATGTTAGCACGGTGAGCCATCACCGTCTTGGCGCTGATGCGAAGCTGCTGAGCGATCTCCTGCGTGGTCAGTCCTTCAGCGATCAATTTCAGCACTTCTCGCTCTCGCTCCGTCAGGTGGGGTTGGCCGTCCTCCTCCTGTGGTTTGTGGATGTAATGGACCAGCACCTCTCGAGCAACGCCAGGGGGGAGGAAGGCCCCATCCTGATAGGCCGCCCGGATGGCTGTCACCACCTCGGCGCCGCCGGCTCTTTTTAGAACATAGCCCACCGCCCCGGCCTGCAGCAACGAAACGATGTACCCTTTCTGGTCGTGCTGCGTCAGAACGAGGACTCTGGTCTCTGGGTGTGCCTCCGTGATGCACCGGGTTGCCTCTACCCCATCCATGCCCGGCATCGAAATATCCATGAGCACGACATCCGGGCGCAGGGCTTCCACCTTTTCCAGCGCCTCGCGGCCGTCTACGGCCTCGCCTACTACCTCGATGTCGGGCCGCAAGGAAAGAAGGGAGCAGATACCCTCTCGCAGAATGGCGTGATCGTCTGCCACCAATACCCTGATCCTGTCCTTATCCATGGCTCCCTTCTCCGGCGGACATTGGCACCCGGATGACCACGGTTGTACCAGCGGCCGGCATGGACGAGATGGTGATCTCCCCGTCCACAAGATTCACTCGCTCCTGCATGCCCAGCAGCCCCAGCCCACGCTTCAGGTCCGTTGACTGGGCGACCTCGTCCGGGTCGAAGCCGATGCCATCGTCTTCCACCGTCAACACGACGGAGGCTTCTTGGAAGTCGAAGGTGATCCAGGCATTTGTAGCGCCGGAGTGTTCAGCAATATTGCTGATGGCCTCCTGGACAATGCGCAAGAGCGCCGTTTCGATTGGAGAGGGGAGCCGGCGCACACTGCCAATTTGCTCCATGTGTACCCGAATCCCCATCAATTGCAGGCGTCGATCAGCATATTCACGCAGGGTAGTGAAGAGCCCCAGGTGATCCAGCAGTGTTGGGCGCAGGTCGTGGATCAGCTTGTATACCCCTTCGAGGGTGTGTTGCGTCAACTCCCACATGCGCATCAGCATGGACCCCACCTCGCCAAAGTCGTCCACTTCGGCTGCCGTCTCGAGCGAGTAGAGCAGAGCCGTTAGGGCCTGGCACGTATCATCGTGGAGACCCCGCGCGATGCGCCGGCGTTCATCCTCCTGAACCGTGATGAGTTGGCGCAGGAGCTCGCGCCGCATCTGCTTTTTCCTGTCCAGGTCCTTGTACAGACGGGCATTGTCCACTGCTATGGCAATCTGGCTACCAATGGCGCTGAGCAAAGCCAGTTCCTCCCGACCGAAGTGCCGGGGCGTCCGGGTGCCAAGGCAGAGGCTGCCCAGAGCCGCTCCCCTGGTGAGAAGGGGGACGTGGACCAGGGAGCGGAGGCCGTCTCCCTTCAACGCAGCCCACTTGCTTCCCCGGTACTTGCAGACATCCGCCACGACCACCGGTTGTCCGGTCTCCACGGCACCTCCACAGGGAGCGGCACTCAGGCGAAGCCGGGCCATCGCCTCGGTCGCCTCCGGTGACAGGCATCGCTGGGTTAAAAGCTCCAATTCCTCCGTGTGCCGGCGCATGAGGAAAATTGCACCCACGTCGAGCCCGGTCAGCCGCAGAACTTCGTCCAGAGCCGTCTGCATGATCTGCTCCAGATCCAGGGATTGGCTCGCAGCCATGACGACAGCGTTGAGCACAGACAGTTCCCGATTTCGCCGAAGCAAAGCCTCCCGCAGATTCTGTTGCTCCGTAACATCTCGGAGCACTTCAACGACTTGCTGGATTTGTCCCGTCTCGTCCCGCAGAGGTGAGGCCACGATTTCGACGTAGCGCCCCTCTCCGTTGCTACCATTGGGATGGAAGTGGGTCACCCGCACCGGCTCGCCGGCAGCGAGCACGGCAGGAACCGGGCAGACGCAGTCCGGGGATTGGCAGGGCTGCCTCACGTGGTGGGAGACCACGTAGCAGGGCTGCCCGATGGGGGACACTCGACCACCCGCGTTCTGCCGGACCGCAGCATTGACCCACTTTACCTGCAAGTCGCGGTCGATCACGATCACTTCATCACCGAGATTGTCCAGGACGGCCTGCCAGTACTGTTGCATCGACCTTACCTCCCGGGCGACCTTTCTGGTGGACTCATCTGCCCACAACGCAACTTCTCTCCCTCCCGCAGGTTTGACACCTTCTTCCGCCAGGAATTGTTGCTACAGACTTTGTCTCAGTAGCAGAAGCATCGTTCATCGCAACCTGCGGGAGGATTGCTGAGTCGTTGCCCTACAGCCAGGGCACGACGTTGTGTTCCTCCACCAGATCTACAAACCCCTTGTAATCGATCACCTGCACGCCTTCGATGAGCCGGCTGATCCCCCTGGCCTGCAGGTCGGCTTCCAGTGCGTAGATGACGTGATGCTGGGCGGCTTCCCGGATCAGCGCCTCCAGCCTCGTCCCGGACGCAGCGGCGTAGACGCCGTCTTCGTACAGCAGGACGGGGACACCGGCGGGGGCGAATCGCAGGCAGCTTTCCAGGTTGCCGTGAAGGAAGGGCGATTTGTTCACTGTGTAGAGCATACTCCACCTCCGGAAGCGCTGTGTCAATTATACCATACTGAAACCCGACTTGTCACGTTGGGCCCTTAGAACGGCAGGATAACCCCCTGATCTTCCAGCATGCTGGCCATGCCGGCCGTGTCGAGGACTTCAGGCTGGATCACCAGGTCGTCCAGGGTGAGGCCCCGCTCCTCCAGGGACTCCTTGTGGATGTAGAAGGTTTCCACATTGAAGTCGGGCAGGGCGGGGAACGTTCTGGCCACCTGTCTGACACCCAGCGCTTCGGTGGCCTGTCCTTTGGTGATCACGTATACGCCATCGTCCACAAAGGCGATGCTGACATCAATCTCGTAGGCTCCCATGATCAATATGGTCTGCAGCCCTTCGTAGCTGTAAAAGGTTCCGTAGGGAGCCTTGCGCATGAGTACCAGTATCTTCTTTGCCATGCTATACCTCTCTTCAGTCTCCAAAGGTGATCAACCGGTCCGCCTCCTGGGTGATCATGACCAGTTGCCCCAGTCCGGCAATGCGCACGTTGGGCACGGCGATCTCTTCGGTGATTCCTCGATAGGTGGAGCCGGCCACGCAGGCGATGCAGTCGATCCCCTGGGCCCCTAACTCGGACCACCGCTGGCCGATGATTCGTTCGCCGGGCGGCTTCTGAAACTTGTTCACGTTGTGTACTCCGTCGGTGTAGAAGAATACACCCACGATCTCGTGTCCCTTCTCCAGTGCGGCCTGAATGAACTGGTAGGCACTGTCGGCCGCCTGGTGCTGGTAGGGACCTTCCAGGATCAGCACGCCAAACTTCATCTCAAGGCACCTCCGTGGTAGTAGATGAAAGACCGAAGAGCATCCGGGCACAGTGGAGGTATTCGGCCTGGGGCAGGCCGTTTACCGGTTGTTTGAGGTGCACGACCGGGTCGTGCAAGAGCTTGTTCACAATGGCCCGGCTCATGGCATGGATGATCTCTGTCTGCTGCGGAGACAGATCACCCAGCTTGTGTAGCGCTTTTTCTACTTCCGCCTGGCGAATTGCTTCCGTCTTTTGAAACAGAGCGCGAATGGTGGGCACTGCCGCCAGGGAATCGAGCCACTGCACGAAGCGCGCTGCTTCGGCCGCAACGATTTCGCCGGCCTTGTCCGCTTCCCGCTGGCGCCGGCGCAGGTTGGCGTCACACACCCCCTGAAGGTCGTCGATGTCGAAGAGGCGAACCCCTGCCAGGGATGCCACCGCCGGGTCGATGTCTCGCGGGACCGCGATGTCAATCAGGAATAGGGGGCGCCCGTTTCGCAGCGGCACGATCTGCTCCACTGCGCGCCGGTGCAGCACCAGGTGCGGCGCACCGCTGGAACTGACCACGATGTCTACTCTGGGCAGGACCTCCTGGATGCGGTCGAAACGGATGGCGTGACCGCTCAGCTCAGTAGCCAGCCGGCAGGCCCGCTCGTACGTCCGGTTGGCAACCAGGATGGGACCCATGCCGTTGGTGGCCAGCGTTCTGGCGACTACGCCGGCCATCTGGCCAGCTCCGATGATCAGCACATCCTTCGGTCGGATGCCGCTGCCGTCGAAGAATGTCCTGGCCAGCTCCGCTGCCGCGTGCCCGATAGACAGATGATGCCGGCTGATGCCGGTGCACGTCCTGGCCTTCTTGCCGATCGTGATGGCCCGCAAGAACAGCCTGGAGAGGACGGAGCCTGCGCCGCCGCCGTCCAGGGCCAACTGGAAAGCCTGCTTCACCTGACCCAGGATCTGGGGCTCGCCGACAAGCATGGAATCCAGGCCCGCCGCTACGTTGAAGAGGTGTCGCACAGCTACCGCCTGCCGATGCACGTAGAGAAAAGTGTCCAGCTCCTCCGGGGTTGCCAGGCGCTCCCGGCCCAGGAAGTCGCGGACGGTCTTCGCGGCTGCGCCGGCATCCGAGGAGACGGCGTATATCTCCACCCGGTTGCAGGTGGAGAGAATCACGGCTTCGGCCAGATGCTCCGTGAGAGATCGAAGAGCTGCCGGAATCTCTTCACTGGTGAAGGCCAGTCGCTCTCGCACCTCCACGGGTGCGCTCTTGTGGTTTGATCCCACGACGACGATGGCCGGCAGCATGGGGTCATGGGATGCAGGTGACGTGTTCATGGCTACTTCCCGATATTGGGCGAGGTCTCCCGACCGACGCCCTGTGCGGCGGCGGTCAGGAGACCTTGCCGAACGAAAGCGGTAACAATGTGAGCCATCCGGCCATCCAGCTATCCAGCAAATTTCATACTTCATGGAGCCCCGCAGGGGCATGTTGGCTGCACTTTGAAAAGATGTCGTGCGTTCCGGTACGTCTCTGCCAGACTCACGAACTGCGCTGCC